>CAZVQM010000023.1:0-5032 GCA_964629265.1 uncultured Candidatus Saccharibacteria bacterium
ATAGTCGGAAAATATTTTCATACGGGCGACTTTGTTCTCGCCGATTCCTACATCTCCGTCATCGAGGCAATAAAACACGCCGCGTGGTTTTACGGCGCGCGACCGGAAATCGAATGGCTCGATGCGGAAAAATATGAAAAAAACCCGCGCACTTTGAAGGAGCTCAAAAAATATAACGGCATTATTGTTCCGGGCGGGTTTGGCTCGCGGGGCGTTGAAGGAAAAATAAATGCAATTGAATTTTGCCGAAAAAACAACGTGCCGTATTTGGGGCTTTGCTACGGGCTTCAGCTTGCGGTTGTCGAATTTGCGAGGCATGTTGCAGGCATCAAAGACGCCCACACAACCGAAATAAATCCGAAAACAAAGAATCCGGTAATAGACGTTTTGCCGGAACAGCTCATAAATATAAAAGAACGGCGCATGGGCGGGTCAATGCGCCTCGGCGAATACCGCTGTTTTATAAAGCCCGGCACCAAAGCCGCGAAAGCATACGGCAAAAAAGAAATTATGGAGCGCCACCGCCACCGCTACGAAGTAAACAACAACTACCGGGAAATCCTCGAGAAAAAAGGCCTTGTGTTTTCGGGCATAAACCCCGAACGAAATCTTGTTGAAATCATCGAGCTTCCCCGCCATCCCTTTTTCATGGGCTCCCAGTTCCATCCGGAGCTCATCTCGCGTCCCAACCGCCCGCATCCGTTGTTCAAAGCGTTCATCAAAGCGGGAATGAAAAAATAGAGGGAATGTATTAGATAAAGGTAGTGTTTATATCTGCTCCTGTCAAGTCTAATGTTTTTTATTCATCCCCCTCATCTTTTCCAGTAGAAAACTCCAGTGGAATGTTATCGCCGTATTTTGGTGCTGCTCTGGTTAGTTTCCTATGAAAATCAGTCCAAGTGGTGCATCCTTTCATAAGAAAGATAACATTATTCAAATGGTCTTTCAATTTTGGGTGCCCATAATCTCTCGTAAGAGATTGATGCAATTTGTGCGCTCTGTTTCCAGATTCATTTTTTGGATTTTTCTCTTTTAGTGCTGTTAAGACAGCCGGAGCTAATCTTTTGTATACTATATCATTTGTCCAATGCCCGATATAGCTTGGTTTATTTTTCGTAGTGGGCGGATAGGGCATGTTTTTTAATTTGAAAAGCTCCTTATAGTATTCATCGGGAAATGTCTTTGTCCATTTTGCCCACTCATCCGTAATATACTTATCTAAGATTTTTCGCAGGGCTTCCCGATCACGCACCTCTTGATAACCAGTCGCCTCATCAACAAGTGCGATTATACCAATGACCGCCAAACCGCGTACAAGTATCTCACATTGCTTTGCGATATGTACCTGTTGTATTTGCAGCTTCTTATTTTCTCTTGCTTCCAGTACGGCATCACAAATATCCGGCAAAATTGTAGCCTCATAGCCATAGGTGATGCCATTGGGAGATTTGAATTTTATGGGGCTACTGATCGCAGCTACTATTTTGGCTGAAATAAAAGGATTTATCGCCTTTTGAGTGATGAAATTAGCCAAACGATCGCTACCCTTACTTGAACTGCCACGAGCCATTCCTAAGGCTCGGATGACACCGGATTGAGCTAAGACTCGCGTACCATCTGCTAAAACATAGCAAGGAATCTCAAGACGACCAATTTTTAGTGGATGATCGGGCGAGCCAAATTTTGATTCTATGAGTCTTTCTTCCATATTTAGATAGTTAGTGCTTTTAATATGACTGTCTCAAAGGTACTGTCATTGTTTCGACCATTATGTCGGAAGCAAAACTCGTTCATGTAGCGATTGAGATGCTTTGCGGTAACGTGGTGATATTGCTCCATAATCCCGCGCTTCAAAACACAGGCGTTTTATCTTTTGTACTTCGTCCCTGTCCGCCCTTTGTTTTCTTGTCGTTGTGCTTATTACGATTCTTTCCGCCGATGTAGCTTTCGTCTGCTTCAATAATACCTTCGAGTAGAACACGATATTCCCGCATGGCTTTCCGTATGCGCATAAGCACAAACAAAGCCGTGTTTTTATTGACTTCAATATCTCGCGCTAACTGCCGTGCGCTGATTCCTTTCTTGGCGTTCAAGACGAGAGAGATTGCCAAAAACCACTTTTGCAGGTCAAGTTTTGTCTTATGAAAAATAGTGCGCACCGTAACGCTGAAAGAGGTATTACAGGCATTGCAATGATGCCGATACTCCTTTATCATGGGAGTAACCCTCTTTGAGCCACAGTAAGGGCAGATGATGCCCTCTTTCCACCGGACAGCTTCCAAATGCACGAGGCAATCTTCTTGAGCGGGAAAGCGTTTGTAGATTTGGATGATATTCACAGGTGGTATGCTTGCTACCTTTATATGGGTAGTATAGTATTACCCCAAATCCTGTCAAGTCAGTACCTGTGGATAACTACTACCTTTATCTAATACATTACCAAAATAGATATGGCAATCGTTAAAAAGAAAATCTGGCCGGAGTATTTTGAAGAAGTTGCCTCCGGAAAGAAAAATTTCGAAGTGCGGCTTAATGATTTTGACATCAGCGAAGGGGATACTTTTGTCCTGGAAGAATGGAATCCGAACACGAAATCATATACTGGCAGAAGCATTGAAAAGAAAGTGACATACGTAAAAAAATTAACAATTGATTCTTTTGGGCAGGGCAAAGAAATAATCGAAAAAGGGTTTCAAATAATTTCGATTGAATAATCCGAATGGAAGAGCAAAAACCGCGCATACACGATTCTCACGGAGAAGGGGAGCCGAACTCGGGAAACCCGAGCGAGAATTTTTTACTCATCGTAACCGCGATTATTCGCGATACCGAGGGAAAAATCCTTCTCCAGAAGCGGGTTGACCCGGATATACCGGCGGCTGACGGAAAATGGGAATTCCCGGGAGGGAAAATAAATCCGGGCGAAACCCCGGAAGACGCGATTATCCGGGAATGCCACGAGGAAACTGGCTATACGGTCTCAATCACGAAAAAAATCCGCGCATCGCGAAACCTCACATGGGAAAAGAAAGACGGAAGCAAACTTTTGACGCACGTCATATGCTTTGAGGCGCGTCCTGTAGAAGAAGGCCCGCGTCCGTTTGACGCAAAGGTCTCCGATGTCCGATGGTTTACGGAAGACGAAATTAATTCCCTTGATCTTCTTGCGGGCGAACGCGAATTTCTCGCCGCCGCGCGAGAATGATTATTTTCTTACATATATTTAACCTTCTGGTCTCTCAATGTACTTATGCTACGCTATAGCGTAGCATAAGTACATTGCTTCTTGCGCGAGATAGAAATGCCTGATAGAGTGGATTCAATCTTTTCTTGGAGGGAAAATTGATTAGTACCTTTACAGGGGCGACGAACGAAGCACTCGCGGGGATTCTTGAAGAAAAGGAAATCCGCAGAACAAAAGAAATGTTCCTTCTTTTCACGATGGGATGCCAGTTTGACCACTTGATCAAGCAATCACTCGAAAAACTTGGCGTCTACTGTCTTGTTGCAGACCCAAAAAACGTAACACAAGAGGATATTGAAAAGATACGACCAATTGGCATTATCCTTTCCGGCGGCCCCGCATCAGTGCATTCCGAACCGCCGCCGTTTGATAACGCGATCTTTGATCTTGGTATTCCGGTCTTGGGAATCTGCCTCGGATTTCAAATGTGGGCCCGGCATGTCGGTGCCAATGTAATCCGGGCAGACCACAGAGAATTCGGATTACATAGAATGACGCTAAAGAAAAAATCGCCACTTTTCGAAGACTGCGGAGATGAGTTTGAATTTACTGTTCTCGAAAGTCATGGAGACCGAGTCGAGCATAACGAACGCATTATCGAACTTGCATTCACCAAGAACGCTCCTATCGCCGCTGGAAATCATAAACACCTCTGGGGAGTCCAGTTTCATCCCGAGGTAACGCATACGGAACACGGCCTCAAGATTTTCGAGAACTTTTGTTTCAAAATCTGCGGTGCAAAAGACCGATTCCCGGCAGAAAACGTGGCAGAAAGGAAAATCCGCGAGCTTCAGGAAAAAATCGGAGACAAGAAAGTGATTCTTGCTCTTTCAGGCGGCTCGGACTCCTCGACGGTCGCCTACCTTCTCAAAGAAGCCCTCAAAGGCAAACCCTGCCAAATCCGCGCAATCTATATCCGCGGTATTGACCGACCGGACGATGAAGCGCATGTGATACGATATTTCGGAAATCAGGATTGGATTGATCTGAAAATTATTGATGCGACTGACGCGTTTCTCGCTGTACTCGCGGGAAAAACCAAAGCGCGCGAGAAACGCCTAGCCATGAGAAGCGTCTATAAAGACGTGCTTGAGGGCGAAATCAAAGAGTATGGCGCTTCTTTCATTCTGCAAGGTACACTCTACACAGATATTTCCGAAAGCGGGGGAGGGTATGCCTCGGGCGCACGCAAGGCCGTCATAAAACTCCACCACAATACGAATCTCGGTTTTTCGATCCCGGAACTTACGCCGCTTGACGACTGCATGAAGGATAGCGGCCGGAACATCGGCCGCTCAATCGGCGTTCCCGAAGATCTCCTCACTCGCCATCCGTTTCCCGGACCAGGACTTGCCATACGAGTAGAAGATGAAGTTACGAGAGAAGGGCTTTCAATTGGACGGGAGGCTGATGGGATCTTGATTGATGAGCTTCGAAAATGGAAGCTCTATCACACGGTCTGGCAGGCAGGCGTACGGATTACCACATCCACGACAACCTGCACCAAGGGAAGCGATGCGGCCGAAGGAATTGTTGCAATCCCCTGGGCTGTATGGAGCCTAGACGGCTTCACCGCTCAATGGGCTCAGCTTCCGTACGACTTCCTTGACGCTCTATCAAAACGCCTTACGAATGAAATACGAGAAATCGGATCAGTCGCATACCGAATCTCCGACAAGCCGCCTTCGACAATAGAATTCGAATAAACGCGAGTCCGCCCAAGGCGGACTTATTTCTTTGCCTTTTTTCTGTATTCTTGCTATCTTCTGACCAGCAACTTACATAGGG
>CAZVQM010000023.1:5042-6173 GCA_964629265.1 uncultured Candidatus Saccharibacteria bacterium
CCGAATCCCCGACAAGCCACCTTCCACAATAGAATTCGAGTAACAAACGAGTCCGCCGATGGCGGGCTTTTTTCATTACACACTGAAATAAATCGATAAATAATGGATCCTTATCGAGCTGAATTTAAGATTGCTTGAACCAATTCTGCACAAAAACGCTTATGGTTTTGCTGGTCACTACTAGGCAAGCTACCGAATCCTTTAATATTTACTTTTTTAATCCTTAGAACACGATCTTTTAGGCCTAAAACTAACGAATTATCATCTTCAGATAAAATACAGAGATTCTCAGTTTGAATTTTACTGCCTTCGGCTTTCAAGATACCAAAATTTGATAAGTAATTTATTTCTTCTTCCGAAGCTAAAATCGATAAAGAGCGAGGGTATGCACCTCCGAATTCAGCTGGATAAAATGGGAAAATATTAATAGAATAGAATACTAAAATCTTCAGTAATATTTGAATCGCAAATACAGAAAAGACGCCACCCAGAAAAAAAACGATGTGTTTATAAATCTTGTCCGATTGAACAAAATATTTAAGGAGCTTAGTAACTAACAAAAAAATACCAACTAACAATAAAAAGAAAATAATAAACGCGGGAAGGGAAAAAATACCGGTAAGAACGAAATGGATTTCAAAAAATTCATCAGGGAGAAAGCCGATACGTTGGAGATAAATACTCCATATAAGGAATCCTAGAGCAAACGAAGCAGCAAACAGTATGGTCAATACGCTTGAGGCCGCAAGAAGTATTTCAACGATAATTTTTATCTTTTTATAAATTGGGTTATTCACCATAAAAGGATCTAAAACCGAGGCACTGCCTCGGTTTTATCGCGATTACTTTGTTGTGACTGCAACTACATTCACCATCTTGATTGTACGCCGGGAGCCGTCGAAGCGGTCTTTGCGTTTGTCGGAGAATTTGACAACGCCGTCGCGAAGCGAGAAAAGCGTATCGTCCGAGCCCTTTCTCACGCCATCACCCGGATGAAATTTTGTTCCGCGCTGACGGATCAGGATATTGCCGATCTTCACTTTTTCGCCAGCGAATTTCTTTACGCCAAGATATTTCGGCCCCGAGTCGCGGGCGTTTTTTGACGAGCCCGAGGATTTTGTATGTGCCATG
>CAZVQM010000023.1:6273-7904 GCA_964629265.1 uncultured Candidatus Saccharibacteria bacterium
AAAAATTCGAAAAAGTCAAGGAATGGGCAGGGGAGTACGGCCGTGAATTTACTATTGGAGCCATTATCATCCTCGTAGGCATCGGCTCCTTCGGCCTTGGGCGTTTGTCTCTGATTCTGCCCAAAAAAGAGCCCATTACTATCACAACATGGGGAAATCCCTTGGAAGAGGGGAAAGGGGCTCCAGAAAGCCAAAATGGAGCTGTGAAAGGGGAGTCCAATGCCGCGGGAAGCTCCGCAGTAGACCCCATAACCCAGGGGAAATACGTTTCATCGCGAAAGGGTACAAGCTACCACTTTCCGTGGTGTCCGGGAGCAAAACAGATAAAAGAGGAAAACAAAATCTATTTCGATACGAAGGAAGCGGCCGAAAAAGCAGGATACCGCCCAGCGGCAAATTGCGAAGGATTATAGCGATTGACACCACAGGAAAGCGGGTGTATGTTTCAGGAAGCACGAAACGGAGGCGACCATGCAGGCAATCCTCAGCCGGTTTCGGAAAAGGATTCAGATTCCTCCGACAACACTTCTCCTTGCCGTCGAAACTGAAATTACTCTCGTAGGCACAGGAAAACCCAATACGTACGAACTCATTACCGTCCCGAGGACAGTACCAAGAGTCGTTCTCCTGGATGCCAAGGGAAACGGGCAAAGCGTCAAATACCAGGGTTGGGACGTTGGATACGTAAAATACAACTTCAATGGACATTTCTGGTCCCTGAGCCTTTCAATGAATACCGCGGTGTTCAATGCGGATGGTCCGTGTGTCGCAATAGGATTCAACGGCGAGGAAAACCACATGGGCACATCATATGGCTTCCTCGGAGACGAGCGTATTCGGTATCAACGCGTCGGATTAGGAATGTTTCGGGATGAACCCTACTGTCTTTACCCAGAAATCAGAGTGAGAATTCGCGATCGCGAAGCCGAACAAACCCGAAGCTAACCCCTTCGGTGTTTTCTTTTATTGAGAGGTGTGATATAAGCTAATCAGCACCCAATCAGGAGGGACTGATGCCCCAAAAACCGAAAGTGCTCATTGTTGAGGATAATCCCTCATACCAAAACTCGTATGCTATGCGTCTTCGAGAGAAAGTCAAAATCCTTCGCGCAATGACACTCAAAGAAGGGGAGCGGCTCTTTACCAGAAATCCGGATATTGCGCTTGTCGTAATGGACGCTTGCGTTCCGGGGGAGAACCTAAACTCAATACCGCTTGTCCGGAAAATCAGAGAAACATTCCATGGCCCGATGCTTGCGGCGTCAAGCGATCCTTACTTTTGCTTGGATCTCATGAAGGCGGGATGTAGCCACCAAGTTAAAAAGGGAAGTAAATACATGGTTCCCAACCTCGTCTTAAGAATTCTTGGAATCCAATAGAGGCCGCCTGAACCAAGGGCGGTTTTTTCGTATACACCGTAGAAAGTTATACCATTTACACTACGATCGTGGTGTAAATGGTATAACTCGGAGAACGGAAAATAAATGGAAATATATTCCGGACATTTGGAAACTCATTCGGTCAGAGCTTGTCGTATTTCGCGTGCCGGTTGAGCGCTTTTTCAACTGGGTATTTCTGGCGATTCTTTTCGAGTTTTTTCTCGGATGCATCAACAATGTCTATTTTCAAAT
>CAZVQM010000024.1:0-4001 GCA_964629265.1 uncultured Candidatus Saccharibacteria bacterium
AAGTGTGGAAAAGAAAAGAGCGCCCGTGGGCGCTTTTGACTATGAGGTGGGGAGTCCGAGGTATATTCGGATCATATTGAGATTGGTTCCCGCTGATATGACGAGATTTGCGTGTTCGTCTATACCTATATTTTTCGGTGCGACGGCTGGGTTGTTGATATGAATTTCAACTCCCTCTTCGATCAACACTTTCAAGGCGTCCATAACGTTTTTATCGGCGACGATGGCCGCGTGGAGTTCGATAGAACGTTGATCGTTTGACGGGAAATGGGTAATGGGTAGCTGCTTATTGAGGCGCGCCACTTCGGCTTTCTGTCCTTCCAGCGTGTGCCGTTTCGTGTCCACTTCCTTCATGATTCTCTTGAAGGTGTTGATATTCATGTGATCTCCTTGCTTGGTGCTGATTTAATCGGTATCATAGCGCTATTAATATGTCAAATTCAGAAAAAAACCGAATATACATTACTACCGCGATTGACTATGTAAACGCGCGACCGCATATTGGTCACGCCCTTGAAAAAATCCAAGCGGATGTTATTGCGCGCTACTTTCGCAAAAAAGGGTTTGACGCGCGCTTTCTCGGAGGCACTGACGACAACGCTCTGAAAAATGTTTTGGCGGCCAAGGCTGCGGGCGTTTCTACGAGTGAATTCGTTGATACAAACGCTGAGGTTTTCCGGGGACTCAAGGATGCGCTCGATATTACGTGGGACGATTTTATTCAGACAACCGAGAAGCGACACAAAAAAGGCGTTGAAAAATTCTGGCGCGCGTGTGATCCAAATGATATTTATAAAAAAGCATATAGAGGACTTTACTGCGTTGGGTGTGAAGAGTTTAAAACGGAAAAGGATTTGGTGGAAGGAAAATGCCCGGAGCATCCCAATACTCTGCTCGAAGAGGTCGCGGAAGAAAATTATTTTTTCCGACTCTCCGCCTACGGAGAAAAATTAAAAAAACTTATTGAATCCGACGAGCTAAAAATCGTTCCGGAGTCGCGGAAAAACGAAATGCTGTCGTTCATCAATCAAGGGCTTGAGGATTTTTCCATTTCTCGTTCGCGCGCGCGCGCCCAAGATTGGGGGATTTTGGTTCCCGATGATCCGGAGCAGATTATCTACGTCTGGTTTGATGCTTTGCTAAGTTATATTACCGCGCTCGGCTACGGCGCGGACAGCGCGCTTTTCAAGAAGTATTGGGAAGAAAACGACAATATTCTCCACGTCATCGGCAAGGGAATCACGCGCTTTCACGCGATCTATTGGCCCGCGATGCTAATGTCTGCGCGAGTAAAACCGCCACGGACGATTTTTTCTCACGGCTACATCACCAGTGAAGGCCAAAAAATTTCAAAATCAGTCGGGAATGTGGTTGATCCGTATGATCTTGTGAAAGAATTCGGCGCCGAGACCGTCCGCTATTTTCTCCTGCGTGAAATTCCGGCGCATTCTGACGGAGATTTTTCGCGCGCTCGTCTGATTGAGCGCTACAATGGAGATCTCGCAAACGGAATTGGGAATTTGGTTGCGCGCGTTGCCGCGCTTGGCGAAACAATAAGTCCGCTTCGGATTGATTTTCAAAGTGACATTGAAAAAGAAATTGATGCGGCCTCGGACGCCGCGCGCAAAAAGTACGAGGCATTTATGGAGGACTTTCGCTTGAACGAAGCGCTCGGCGCGGCTTGGGAGCTTATCTCAATCGCTGACCGCTATATAAACGACAAAAAGCCGTGGGCATTGAAAGAAGGTCCGGAATTTGAGAGGACAATTAAAAATGCGGCGTATCTCATCGGAACAATCACGAATCTCGTTGAGCCGTTTTTGCCCGAAACCGCAGAAAAAATCCATACGCAGATTCGATTCGAAGATTCGATGCTCTATATGAAAAAAGGCGCAGGTCTTTTCCCGCGTCTTTCATTCCATTAGACACTGTTGGTCTAACGGGATTCGTGGGGGTTTTTGCGCGTGCTCAAGTGGTTTTCCGCAAATGTCGCAGTTCGGATTTCTCCAATAGAGTCCGCTCTTGATCGGTCGCACTATTCGGTCTTCGGAAGCGGTTACGCACCTTCTGTGTGCCTTAAGGAGCTCATCAGATTTCGGGCGGTGGACCAGGACGATACTATCTTGTTCTTGGTGCGCGCTTTCCATTTCGCACTCCTCTCCGAGGAACTACCCGCACACTAATCATTCCATGAAAAAAACGCAATACCGTCTCATTGATTCGCATACCCACATTCAGTTTGCGGCGTTTTCCGAAGACGCCGATATTGTGATTCGCCGCGCGCTTGATGCGGGCATTTGGATGGTGAATGTTGGGACGCAACGTGATACGTCGCAAAAAGCCATTGAAATAGCAGAGCAATACGCCGAGGGGGTGTACGCAACCGTCGGTCTTCATCCGATTCACACGGAACAGTCGTATCATGACGCACAGGAACTCGGTGATTCTCCGGAGGCAAAAGGGTTTACCCCGTTAGAGGCTCACGCCAAGGACTCGGCAGACGCAAGCGTCTTGCCTCTAACGGGGTTTACGTCGCGGGGAGAGGATTTTGACTATGCGTATTACAAAAATCTCGCCGCTAATAAAAAAGTCGTTGCGATAGGCGAGTGCGGACTTGATTATTACCGGCTCGCGGAGGAGACAAAGAAAAAACAGGAGGCGGTTTTTCTCGAGCATATACGCCTTGCCGGGGAAGTTGCAAAACCCCTGATGATTCACTGCCGAAAGGCGTTCTCGGATATTATTCGCATTTTGGAACACCGCAAAAGCGATTTGCCGGATCCGAGGGGAATAGTGCATTTTTTTTCCGGTTCTCGCGAGGATGCAAAAAAACTTCTTGATCTCGGATTTTCGTTTTCGTTTGGCGGCGTCATTACGTTTGTGCGCGACTACGACGATGTCTTGAAATTCATTCCGCTTGAGAGAATTCTTCTTGAAACCGACGCGCCCTATGTCGCGCCCGCGCCATACCGCGGGAAGCGAAACGAGCCGTCATATATCGAAGAAGTCGCAAAAAGGATTGCCGACCTCAAGAATATCACGGTCAAAGAAGTATCAGTCAAAACAACGGCAAACACAATCAATATCTTTTTACTCAAATAACACTTAAAAATTAAAATACCCCAGTGGCGGGGTATGGTTAGGGTGTTTCTTCTGTAAGTCCGAGCGATTGTACGAATTCTTTATTTTTCGCTTCATCGAGGAGTTCCAATTCCTCGAACGGGGGTACGACTTCTTTAATTCCGAGGTTTGCTAGAAGTGATTCAATCTGCCGGGGCCTCAGCGGAAGATGGAACAGATATTCAGGCATTCGTTTCCGGGATGTTTGTGCGATTGGTACGAGACGGGAAAAGAAGCAGACACGCATCCTTCCGTCCGGGAGCGAATGCGTCCTGTCGATTCCATAGCTTCTTTTGATCGTGAAGCCGAGTTCCTGGATTTTGCGCTCGAGATTTCGTATCGCTTCGTCACAGTCATCGATTTTCATGCCCATTCGCGAGAGCGAATCATCACCGCCCGTGATGGACGCAAGAACAAGGTGATAATGGAGAGAAAAGCGCTTTTTCGCCTCTTCAAAATTATTCACGTCGTCCTCCTGTGATCTCATTTTACTATTTCACTATTAACCTTCCTTGTCAAAGAAGCGCGATTCAATACAATTAAGTGTATGGAGCGCTACAATCCAAAGAAAATTGAAACGAAGTGGAAGGCGCGCTGGCTCTCGGCAAAGATTTATGAGCCGGATTTTTCGCATGGAAAATCGCCTTTCTACAATTTAATGATGTTTCCGTATCCGTCTGCGGAGGGGCTCCATATCGGCGGGGTCAGGACGTTTACAGGCGTCGATATTTACGGCCGTTTTAAGAGGATGCAGGGATTGGATGTTTTTGAGCCCATCGGTCTTGACGGCTTTGGGATTCATTCGGAAAATTATGCTTTGAAAATCGGCAAGCATCCGGCGAAACTTGCAAAAGTAACGGAGAAAAATTTCTATCGTCAGC
>CAZVQM010000024.1:4011-7266 GCA_964629265.1 uncultured Candidatus Saccharibacteria bacterium
TCGTCAGCTTTCGGAAATCGGAAACGGATTTGCGTGGCAGGAGCGTCTTGAGACCTATGATCCCGAATACTACAAGTGGACGCAGTGGATTTTTATCCAGCTTTTTAAGCGGGGTTTGGCGTACAGGAAAAAGGCCGCGGTTAATTGGTGCCCTTCGTGTAAAACCGTACTTGCGGATGAGCAGGTCGTCGCGGGAAAGTGCGAGCGGTGCAGTTCGGCAGTTGATAAGCGCGAGCTCGAACAATGGTTTTTCAAAATTACTGACTACGCAGAGCGGCTCTTGCAAAATATCGAGAAAATCGACTGGGATGCAAAAGTAAAGATTGCGCAGAAAAATTGGATAGGGAAATCCGAGGGCGCGGAAATTGATTTTGAGATTCGCGCGAGTGAAAAGCTGAATTTCGTGATTCTGCACGGATACGAGGGTTCTCCGGATGGGATTTTTTTCCTGTGGCTTCGCGATGAGCTCCAGAAACGTGGTTACGCGGTGCAGGCGCCTGCGCTTCCGAATGCGAAACACCCAAACCTCGAGGAACAGATTTCGTCCGTGCTTAAAACGGTGAAATTCGACGAGAATACTATAGTTTTCGGGCACAGCTTGGGCTCGGTTGTTGCACTGAAAACCGTTGAACGATTGAATCATCCAGTGAGGAAATTGGTTCTCGCCGCGGGGTTTGCGCGACCGCCGTCTTTGCGAGGTAAGAGCCGCGATTATGAAAAAACATTTGATTGGAAATTCGATTTCGGAAAAATCAAAAAAAATGCGGGCGAAATAGTTATTCTTTCTGATAGCTCTGATACGATTGTCCCTCCGCAAGAAGCGGAATATCTTGAAAGTGTTCTCGGTGGGCGCGTTTTTTCCTTTCCCGCGGTTCGGGAACATATGTGCGCTCTCGTAGAGCCGGAGGTTTTGCGATACACGCTTGATATGCTCACGGTTTTTACCACGCGCCCGGATACGCTTTTCGGCGCGACGTATATGGTTTTAGCTCCCGAGCATCCGCTCGTCGCAAATTCCAAATCACAAATTACAAATTACAAAGAAGTCGAAGAATATATACGAAAAACAAAGACGAAATCTGATGAGGAGCGGATTCGAGAGGGAAAAGAAAAAACAGGAGTAGAACTGAAGGGAATAAAAGCAATAAATCCGGCAAATAAGGAAGAAATTCCTGTGTTTGTCGCGGATTATGTTCTCGGAAATGTCGGTACCGGCGCAATTATGGCGGTTCCGGCGCATGACCAACGTGATTTTGATTTTGCGAAGAAATTTAAGCTTCCAATAAAAATCGTTATCTGCCCGCACTGGCCGGAAAAAATATGTCCGCTTCTTGATACGGCGTATACCGGTGAGGGATATTCGGTTGATTCAGGTGAGTTTGATGGAATGCCGTCAAAAGAAGCACGGAAAAAGATTTCTGATTTTGTGGGTGGCGTGTGGAAAACTCAATATCGCTTGCGTGATTGGCTGATTAGCCGTCAGCGATACTGGGGGCCGCCGATTCCGATGATTTTTTGCGAGTCATGCAATTGGCATCCCGTGCCAGAGAAGGATTTACCCGTAAAGTTACCGTTTGTAAAAAATTTCCGTCCGACAGGGTCCGGAAAGTCGCCGCTTGCATCAGTAAAATCATTCTACGAAACAAAATGTCCGAAATGCGAGAAGAGGGCGCGGCGCGAAACAGATGTTTCTGATACATTCTTGGATTCGGCTTGGTATTTCATAGGGTACCTGATGACGTTTGAAAATTGTCCCGATTCCGCTTTGCGGAATCGAGGATCCTCGATTCGCGTTGCGAATCGGGAGAAATTGGAAATTGGAAATTCAGCATTTTCGCGCTTAGCGCGAAAATGGTTGCCAGTCAATATGTATATCGGAGGGCTTGAGCATTCGGTTTTGCATCTTTTGTATTCGCGTTTTATAACCATGGCGCTTCACGATATCGGACTCCTTGATTTTGAGGAGCCGTTTACAAAATTTATCGGCCACGGCCTTATCACAAAAGACGGTACAAAAATGTCAAAGTCAAAAGGAAATGTGGTAAATCCCGACCAGTATATCCGCGCATACGGCGCGGATGCCATGCGGATGTATCTTGCGTTTCTTGCACCGCTCACCGAAGGCGGAGATTTTCGCGACTCCGGAATTAAGGGAATCACGCGCTTTTTGGAGCGCGTGTGGAAATTCGCGGGCGAGATTAAGTTCGAAAAAATGAAAGGCCGCGGGAAGCCGGATTCCGAAATCGAAAAGGCGGTGAACGAAGCGGTGAAAAAAGTGACGAAAGACACGGAACGCCTCCAATATAATACCTCGATATCTGCGCTTATGGTCCTTATAAATATATTCGAAGAAAAAAAAGAGCGTGTTACTCTACACCAGTTCAAAATATTTCTAAAACTCCTCGCGCCATTTGCGCCGTTTATGGCAGAAGAACTCTACCAGCGCGCACAAAAAGGGAAATTTCAGTCAATTCATCGTGAGCCGTGGCCGAAATATGACGAATCAATTCTCAAAGAAAGTTCGTTTGATTTGATAATTCAGGTAAACGGAAAAGTGCGCGGGAAAATTTCTTTGCCGACGGGTGCAACAGAAGCCGAAGCCCGCGAAGCCGCGCTAAAACTTGAAACTGTACGGCAATGTGTTTTTAGTTCACCTGCATGTGTGCCGTTTATAAAACTCACGTTATCGGCAAGTTCTGATGGTGATGTCACCGTAAATTCAATCACTGTTGAGCATCAAGGTGTTGCAGATGACTCCGCATTGGTGAGCATTGTTATTCTTGATGAGAGTAAAGTTCAGCTCGGTCTTGAAAAACCTTTTAACGTAAGTCACCGTGCTACATTGACGGAGAAATTGGTTGTGAAAGCGGGTACCTCGTGTACACTATGGATTGCGGCAAACATGAATACTGCTTTGAACCAGGGAGTCGATAAGATCGGAAGACTTGTTGTTGTCGCAATTGATGCAGGGACTGCACCGGTTAATGGTCTCCCAATTTCTCAGGAAAAGTATAATGAATTGCAGACGGGTACTCCGAAGCTGACACCAACCCCTAGTCCAGTTGCCTATATGGGTTCAGGTCTTATGGTAGGAACTTCAGCGGTTGATCGGCCAACAGGGATGATTATTCCACGGGGTGCCAAGCGCGTCATCTTCGTCCCCAATAAACTCATCAATTTTGTGGTGTAAACTATATGAATGAGTTTCCAGGGAAACCTCAATACTCTGATGCCGAATTGGAAGCATTGAAGGAA
>CAZVQM010000024.1:7276-7896 GCA_964629265.1 uncultured Candidatus Saccharibacteria bacterium
AATGTTTAAAAAAGACCGGAGACCAACCCGAGAAGAGTTAGAGAACTTTATTGTTACAGAAGAGTATTGGGATACAGCTCTCGCACTATATCATCGAGATCGGCAATGGATGATTGAAACAGCCGCAAAATCGCGAGACAAAGCTACATCGTATCGAGGATTTAAAGTCGGCGCTTCAGCTATGGGGATAGAACCAAATCTTTCTCCCAACGAACCAGTTCTGTATTATTCCGGTAATTTCAAATATTCTCCCGGTGAGGTTACGGGAGAAGACAAACGATGTGCTGAAAGAAATGCGCTTGATGCTGCAGAGGGACAAGCAAAAGTTATTGTGGCGCTGGTCGCCGTATCAAAAGAAACTCATACAGGAGATCCAACCAAAGCACGCGATATTCTTCATCCCTGCAAAGATTGTAGGGATATGTTTAGAAAGCATCTTGCCGAAGGGTTTATGAGGGAAGATAGTATTATTTGTAATGTAAATGATGCTGGAAAAGAAATTAAAATAGAGGAAAGAACACTGAAAGACCTGCTCGATTTATATTCGGATGATACATAAATCTGTTGTTTGATTTATGGTTTTTGACTTTTCGGTTTGTCGGTGATAGTTTTTGCATAGG
>CAZVQM010000025.1:0-7815 GCA_964629265.1 uncultured Candidatus Saccharibacteria bacterium
ATTGCATGTCAAAAAATAAAGAAAAAAGACCCAAAATCGTCGTAATCGGCGGAGGAACCGGCGTTTTTACCGTGCTTTCGGGGCTTCGGAAATATCCGGTTGATCTTACGGCAATTATTTCTATGGCGGACGATGGGGGATCGACCGGGGTTTTACGGGAAGAGTTCGGAATTTTACCTCCGGGGGATGTTCGCCGCGCGCTCGTTGCGCTCGCGCGCGCGGACAACAAAATGCTTTCCGAACTTTTCAACTACCGTTTTTCTGAGGGCGGGTTTAAAAACCACGTGTTCGGGAATATCATGCTTATCGCGCTCGAACGCCTCACGGGAAGTTTTGAGGGTGCGCTCGATGAAGCGGGGAAAATTTTAAGCATCCACGGCCATGTAGTTCCCGTGACGCTCGCAAACGTCCGCCTTGCGGCGCGGCTCGAGGACGGAACTGTGATTCGCGGGGAGACGAATATTGACATTCCGAAGCACGATCCGACGCTCCGCATAAAAAAAGTATATTTGAGCTCCGAGGCGCGGGCGAATCTGCGCGCGACGAAAGCGATCCGTGCGGCGGATCTTATTGTTATTGGTCCGGGTGATCTTTTTACGAGTATTATTCCGAATTTGCTCGTTCGCGGGATTCCGGAGGCAATCAAAAAATCGCGCGCAAAAAAAGCGTTTGTCGTGAGCACCATGACAAAGGCAGGGGAGACAAACGGGTTTCGCGCAGGAGATTTTTTGCGGGAGCTTGAAATGTATCTCGGACGCAGAGTTCTTGACTATATCGTTATCAACAAAAAAATGCCTGCCGCATCGCGCCTCGCAAAATACGAAAAAGAGGGGAAAGCAGTTGTCGAGATCGGAAATCTCCCGCCAAAGCCAAAAGCCATATTCGGCGCTTTTTTGCGGCGTTCGGGCTACGCGCGCCACGATCCGGATGCGCTTGCGCGCTCCCTCATCAAGCTTATATGAAAGTAATTTCGCTCACGCACGAAAACGCTCACGATGCTTTGAGCGAAGCGGAGGCGGCTATCCGCTCGGGAGAAATTCTTATTCTTCCGACGGATACGGTCTACGGCATTGCGGGAAGCGCAAAAGATGAGCGCGCGATCAAAAAAGCGTTTTCGATAAAAAAGCGGCCGGAGGAAAAAGCGTTTCCCGTGTTCGTGGAGAGTATTCCCGCGGCGCGGCGGATCGCCAATATTTCCGACGTGAAAGCGCGATTTCTCGAGAGTGTGTGGCCCGGGCCCGTGACCGTTGTATTTGATAAAAAAGAGATTCTTCCTGCGGTTTTAACCGGAATGAAAAACACAATCGGCATTCGGATTCCGGACTACCCGTTTCTTGCCAAATTGTTATCGTTTTTTGATTTTCCGCTTTTTCAAACATCCGCAAATATTTCTTCGCTCCCGCCTGCACGGACAAAACAGGACGTATTCGAGTATTTTGGCGAGGCAAATCCGAAAATCGCTTTATTTGTGGATGCTGGTAATCTCTCCGGCGCTCCTTCGACCGTCATCGACTACACGTCTGATCACCCAATTATTCTTCGCTCCGGCCACATATCAAAAGCCGAGCTTGACCGTCTTTTGGGACTTTGAGATGATTGCAATACCCATATGAAGGACCGCGACGTCAAAAATCTTATTCGCAAAGAAGATGAGCGCCAGCAACGAACGCTTGATTTGATTCCGTCGGAAAACATTGTGTCGCAAGACGTGCTCGCCGCGCTCGGGTCGTCATTCACAAACAAATATTCAGAAGGATACGCTGGGAAACGCTACTACGCGGGGAATGCGGTTGTGGATGATGTGGAACGCCTTGCGATTGAGCGCGCGCGGAAAGTTTTTCATCTTGGAAAAAATTGGCACGCCAATGTTCAGCCCTATTCCGGCTCTCCGGCGAATCTCGCGGTTTACATGGCGCTTTTGGTACCGGGAGAAAAAGTTATGGGAATGTCACTCCCGTTTGGCGGCCATTTGACGCACGGGTGGAAAGTGAGCGCTACGGGGAAGCTCTATCAATCGGTTCAGTATACGGTTGGTCGCGACGGCCTTCTTGATTACGGCGCGATCCGGCGCCTTGCAAAAAAAGAAAAGCCGAAAATGATTATCGCGGGCGCAACCGCGTATTCCCGGATTATTGATTTCAAAAAATTCGCCGCGATTGCCCGTGAAGTCGGGGCGTACTTGATGGTTGATATGGCGCATATTGCGGGGCTCGTGGCGGGCGGTGCGCATCCATCGCCGTTCCCATACGCGGACGTTGTGACAACAACAACCCATAAAACGTTTCGGGGCCCCCGGGGCGCAATAATTTTTGCAAACAAAAATTCGAGGATAGCGAAGAAACATAAAATCGATATTGCGTCAGCGATAGACAAAGCGGTATTTCCGGGTCTTCAGGGCGGGCCGCATGACAACCAAACCGTCGCGATTGCGGTTGCGCTTGCAGAGGCAATGCGTCCTGAATTCAAGCGCTATGCGCGCCAAATCGTGAGAAATGCCCGCGCGCTTGCGCGAGAGCTCAAGCGACTTGGTTTTGATATTGTTTCCGGCGGCACCGATAACCATCTGATGCTTGTTGACGTGACAAAATTTGGGATCTCGGGCCGAGAGGCGCAGGATCGACTGGAAAGCATTGGAATCGTTGTGAATCGAAATACCATTCCGTACGATACGCGCTCGCCCTTTGATCCTTCGGGCATCCGCATCGGAACGCCTGCTCTTACGACGCGCGGCATGAAGGAACGCGAAATGCGGACGCTCGCGCATATCATTAAGGGAGCGCTCGCGGGAGAGTATGTTTTGCTCTGTAAGAAAAACGTCCTATCGCTTCCCCGCCGTTTTCCCATTCGTCGATGATTCTCATGGACGGCAAGGCGCTTGCCGAGAAAATATATGCTGAGCTTCGCGATGAGGTCTCAAAATCCGCAAAAAAATATCGGCTTGCGGTTATTCTTGTCGGCGAAAACGCCGTCATAGAGAAATTTGTCGAAAAAAAGAAAAAAATAGGAGAGCATATCGGCATTGATGTCCGCGTGTACCACTTCCCGGAGTCGATTTCAGCGACCGAACTTCGGAAGCGGATCGCCGAGATCGTCCACGAGGAAAAAAATTCGGGCGTCATTATCCAGCTCCCCTTGCCGCCGCATATTGAAAAACAATCGATTTTAAACGCGGTCGTGCCGGAAAAAGATGTTGATGTGCTGTCCGCGCGCGCGGTCGGTAATTTTTCTGTGGGCAAATCGCGGATCGCGCCAACGGTTGTGGGCGCGATTCAGGAGCTTTTCCGCGAATATAAAATTGATGTGAAAGGAAAAACCGTTGCAATTCTTGGAGCCGGAGCCCTTGTCGGAAAACCGGTCGCGACGTGGATCTTGCGGGAGTCCTCGGTCGTAACCGTGATAACCGAAGAGACGCCGAATCCCGAAGAAATTTTACAAAAAGCGGATATTATTATTTCCGGGATCGGAAAGCCCGGGTATATCACAGGCGATATGGTAAAAGAAGGGGTTGTTGTCGTGGATGCGGGAACGTCGGAATCGGAAGGGAAAATCCGCGGCGACGTTGATTTTGACTCTGTCTCAAAAAAAGCGTCCTACATAACGCCGGTTCCCGGCGGCGTAGGGCCTCTCACGGTCGCAATGATTTTTAAAAATCTTTTAGTGCTCGCAAAAAAATGAGCGATCTTTCGCTTTTTTATCTTTTGAACGGTACGGCGTTTCAGTCAGAAACGGTTGATGCGCTCATTCTTTTTTCCGCGATATTTTTAGGGTATTGGGTAGTCACGGGCGTGCTTTTTTTCTGCGGGATTTCCTTCTTTCCTCGTTTTTCAGCATTCCGTCAAAGGAATATCCGTGTGTGTTTCGAATCGCTTGCCGCAGGGCTCGCCGCGCGGTTTATTGTTACCGAGCTCATTCGCTTTTTCTATTCGCGGCCGAGGCCGTTCGAAGTTCTTGCCGACGTAAACATACTTTTATACCGCGAGGGCGGAGGATCATTTCCGTCCGGGCACGCGACGTTTTTTTTCGCGCTCGCCGCGGGTATCGCATTTCACTATCCACGCGTAGGCGTGCTCTTTTTCGCCGTAGCGCTCGTCATTTCTTTTGCGCGTGTTGCCGCGGGCGTCCATTGGCCGTCGGATATTCTCGGGGGAGCAATGATTGGCATCGCTACGGGTTTTCTCGCCCACGCTATTATCAAAAGGTTTTTGCGCTAGCGTAGCGGATGAGGATGGCCTATTGTTGTGCTTTTTGGACTTGTGCTATACTAAAACTATGGAAAGTAAATCATCCAATCCAATCGGTTCGCTGATTACCTTGCTTGTATTTTTGAGCATTGTCGGTTATTTTCTCGCCCAAACAAATATTGTTTCTGGTGCCGCCCTATTTATGTGGATTATAGGTTTATTCTTCTTTATTTTGTTGATAGGCGGTTTGAGAATTGTTGATCAATTTGAGCGCGGGGTTGTATTGACTTTAGGAAAATACACAAGCACTCGTACGCCTGGCCTTACGTGGATTTTTATTGGCATCCAGCGAATGATAAAAATCGATTTGCGAATCACGACAGTAGATATTCCTCAACAGGAAGTGATTACGAAAGATAATGTTCCGGTTGGGATTAACGCCGTTGTGTATTTCCAGGTGAATTCCGCGGAAAAAGCGATTTTAAATATTCAGGACTATACACTAGCTGTTTCGCAATATGCGCAAGCCGCGCTTCGCGATGTGATCGGCGGGATTGAGCTTGATTCGATTTTGTCCGAGCGCGAACAAATTGCGGATGAGATTCAGAAAATCGTTGAAAAAGCAACCCAAGAATGGGGGATTTTCGTGAAAGATATAAAAATTCAGGATATCGAGCTTCCGGCGGATATGAAGCGCGTTATGGCAAAACAAGCCGAGTCCGAACGGGAACGCCGTGCCGTTATCATTCGAGCAGAAGGGGAGTACTCGGCGGCAGAGCGCCTGTCTCAGGCAGCAGAGCGATTAAACTCGGCGCCGGGCGGTATGGCGATGCGTACGCTTCAGACGATTGAGAAAATAAATCCCGACCCGTCAAAGACGGTCATATTCGCGCTTCCCGTAGAGTTTTTCGAAGGCATCAAAACACTCGCTGAGCACTTCAAGAAAAAAGGGAATAACTCTTAATCCAATTATAAATGGGAGTGAGATATTTTATTTTCGGAATCCTATATAATATAATTTGGTTTGGAGTCATTTCACCGCTAAACAAATACGAGTTTCCGTTTTTATCGTCACTCGGAGAATTAATGTTTGACAAATTCTTAATTGTTTTTCTCCTTTTACCTATCGTTCATATCTACATCCTCTCACGTATTGGCCTGTATTATTTTAGGAATTCAGAAAGAAAAGGATTTGTTGTTGCGGCTTGCTTTTAAACTTGTGTTTAAATATCTTTCTAAGTATCCTTTGGTTTAGTGGATTTAGTAATGCAAAAATATAATTTAAAAATGAGTAGTTATTTGATTTTTTAGTATTATTTTATTTCTTTCAGGAAACCGTTGACCAGTTCAACGGTTTCTTCTGTTTTTTGGAAAACCGATTTCCAGATAACGACAATGTCGGCGTCGTTAAAAATTGAACGCTGGACTTCGCGGAGCGTATCGCCTCCCGCAATCGAGATCATAATGTCGTAGTTCCCTTTTATACGCCGTATTTCGTGTAACGGAATTTGTTTCTCCCGATTAAAACGCTCTTCGTCTACGCCGCGGTGGATGATAACAACCTGCGGCGCTTTTTTAAGCGCGCGAAGAACTGAGAGGGGGAATTCAACGTGCATCATATCAACCATTGCATCGAGCCCGTGTGCCTCGCAACTTGCAATGAAAGAATTAATCGTTTCCACGGGAGCAGATCCAAGGGCGATTGCGGCGCTTGCGCCTGCCTCAGCCGCCATTTCAACTTCGGTCTCTCCCCGATCCATTGTTTTTAGGTCAGCGACAACGTAGGGGAGAATGGTTTTTTCGTTGTTACGCTCATTTTCAGAGTCGTTTGCTTGCGCGCGTCCAAGAAATTTGAATATCTCCGCAATGTTCGGGTTTTGTGGAAACGCGGGAGGCGCAAAAGTCCTTCCCAAGAGTCGCTCTGCATACCAGCGGCGAATTTGGCGTATGCCGTCAGCGCCGTAGCGCTTGATGAGAGGAGTGCCGGCCTCCACAATAATTCGGTCGCTTATCGGAAGAAGCCCGATGATTTCCCGCGCGTCTTCAAGCGTAGAATTGAGCGCAACTTGAAGATATCGTTTTTTGGAATCAAGAATGGATTTTGGCCGATGGCTCATGATGCGATTCTATCAGTATTTATTGAAGAAATTTTCGTCTTTAGTTTTCCCGATAATATCCTTATGAGAATCCATATTCCCAGTACGATGAGAACAAAACGAAATCCAACCAGTGTAAGCGCTCGCTCTCCTAAAAAATAGACGAGGGATCCCCAAAATATATTCCATAGTATAGCCGAAATACATGAATAGAAAAAGAATTTTTTAAACGGAATATGGAGGATGCCTGCGGCGGTAGATGTTAGTCCCGCAAGATTCGGATGCCAATATGTGAGAAAAATCACCCTGAGGCCATAGTTTGCAAGGCGGCGTTGGGCGCGTTCGAGCGCTTCTCGAAGGCCGAGGACCAATAAAACCCGATACCAGCCATATTTTCCAAGAGAGAAATTCAAGGCGTATGCAATAAAGAATCCGGCAGTTACCACGCTTATTACCTCGGTTACTCGAACTGCGTCGTGGCCCGCAAAAATAACACCCAAAAATATGACCAAGCTTCCGGGATAATACCACCCGACGAGAAGTACGCCTTCAAGAATTGAGCTTATAAAAATAGTGATAAGACCGTATGCGTCAAAGTATGAGCGCGCGATCTCAATCAATTTTTCTTGGGGCGGCAGATTAAATATTTTCCAGACAAAGAAGAGCGAAACAGCAACTCCTAAAAAGATAAGTGGTAATACAATTTTTTTCAATGTGTCTTTTGTCACGATGAATCGAAATAAGCATTCGTAATGCCGCGGGAGAGAGAGTTTATGGTTGCACTAAAAGTTGTTTTAAATATTTCACCAGAGTTCCACGGGCTTGCCCGTGGGTATTTATATTTTCTTGTACATTTCTAGGGCTTCTCGATCAGAAACAAGTGTGAATTTTTCAACGGGAATATCTATTTCATTGATCATTCCTAAAAAAAGACCATTTTCTTTGAGAACTCGTCTGATTTCATCAAGCATTGCTCGTTGATCTTGATGATAGGTACTGCCATCAAAAACCCCAGCAGATAAAACTACGTCGAATGTTTCGTTGCGAAAAGGCAATTGTTCCGCTCGGGAAGCTATTAGAGCTTTACTCTTTTCTCCGCGTGGACGAGCATCAACACCGATAATGTCGACGCCTTGTTTACGTACGTAGTTAAGAAATGTGTTATTACCAGTACCAACTTCTAAAACTTTGGACTTTGCTAAATCTACTCCGTATTTCCTGAGTTCACGTTCAAAAATTCCATAGTTCAGCGATGCATCTTTTTCATCTTTATCATCGCCTTCCCAGTTCTTGGGCGAATCTACAGGATATTTTCGAATTTCTCCTTTCATAACATATGATTACCTCGTTATCCATCTTTTAAGTTATACTACCGATTTGATGCCTGAGGTTGGAGTTGAACCCTTTTCATACTTTATGCCGGAGGAGGGAGTCGAACCCTCATGAGGTTGCCCTCACACGATTTTGAGTCGTGCGTGTATAGCCAATTCCACCACTCCGGCGTACTCGATATTATACACTTTTTGCGGGTTTTTTCA
>CAZVQM010000026.1:0-7727 GCA_964629265.1 uncultured Candidatus Saccharibacteria bacterium
CAAGACCATTCTTCGGCTTGCAATCCTTTTCCGCAACAATAAGATCCTGAGCGACATCAACGAGGCGGCGCGTGAGGTATCCGGCCGCAGACGTTTTCAAAGCTGTATCCGCTGTTCCCTTTCGGGCGCCGTGGGTTGAAATAAAGTATTCGAGAACGTTCAAACCCTCTTTATAAGACGAGAGTACCGGTAGCTCGATAATTTTTCCGGCCGGATTGACGACAAGCCCTTTGAGTCCGGACATCTGCCGGATCTGAATCCACGACCCGCGCGCTTTCGCATCAACCATGGAATAGATCGGTCCCAACGGGTCAAGCGCATCCGGGACAAGCTTTGTCATCTGATCAACGACTCGCTTCCAAATTTCAATCACGCGGTCATAGCGCTCCTTATCAGTCAGGAGGCCGCGGCGATACTGCTCAACAACGACGAAAACTTCCTTTTCCGCCACTCCAATAATCTCCTTTTTCCCGGACGGTATCACAAGGTCATCCATTCCCCATGAGATTCCCGACTGTGTCGCAAAGGTGAATCCGAATTTTTTTATGCTGTCGAGAATCGGAGGCGTACCCTCGATGCCGTACGTCTTGATGAGACGCGCAACGATCTCGCCGAGATCGCGCTTCTTTACCTGGCGATTCACATAGAGCACACCCGCCGGAAGCGTTCGGTTGAACAAAATCCTGCCGACCGACGTTTCGATAATCTCCGTTGCTTTCTCTCCTTTTGCGCCACCTTCGCCGGTGAGCCGTTCTTTCAAAATCCTGACTTTAATTTTTGTCTGAAGGTGAATCACGCCGAAATCATACGCAAGTGCCGCGTCTTCCTCCGAACCGAAATACTTTCCCTCTCCGGGAAGTCCATCCCGAAACGACGTTGCCCAATAACATCCGAGAACAATGTCCTGCGTCGGATCAACGATCGGGTCGCCGGTCGCGGGCTTCAAGAGATTACGTTTGGAAAGCATAATATCCCGCGCTTCTGCCTGCGCCTCATCGGTAAGCGGAAGGTGAACCGCCATCTGGTCGCCGTCAAAATCAGCGTTAAACGCGGGACACACCAAAGGATGAATTTGAATTGCGTCTCCCTCGATCAAAATCGGCTGAAACGCCTGGATGCCGAGGCGATGCAAGGTCGGCGCGCGGTTCAAAAGAACGTATCGGCCCTCGATTACCTCTTCCAAGGCCTCCCACACCCCAGGATCATGGTCTTCAATGAGCCGTCCGGCGCCTCGAACGTTATGCGCAAGTTCTTTTTCAATGAGTTTTCGAATCACAAAGGGCTTAAAAAGCTCGAGTGCCATTTTTTTCGGAATCCCGCACTGGTGAAGATAGAGATCGGGACCCACGACGATGACCGAACGCCCCGAATAGTCAACGCGCTTTCCCAAGAGGTTTTGTCGAAAGCGGCCTTGTTTGCCCTTGATAATATCGGCAAGGGATTTTAATGGGCGGCGCTGAACTTGCGAAGCGACGGGTGAGGCCACGCCGCGCCTGATTGAATTATCAATAAGCGCGTCAACCGCTTCCTGGAGCATTCGCTTTTCGTTTCTGGTGATCACTTCGGGCGCATTCAATTCAAAAAGCCGCTTCAAGCGATTATTGCGGTTTATGACGCGCCGGTAGAGATCATTTAAATCCGACGTTGCGTATCGTCCGCCGTCAAGCTGGACCATAGGCCGGAGATCCGGCGGAATCACAGGGATCATTGATAAAAACATCCACTCGGGCCGTATTCCCGATTTCTGCATCCCCTTGACCACCTGGAGACGGCGAAGAGTCTTTCTCTGGACCATGGGCGACTGGTGAGGAAGCGCTTCCTCAATCTCTTTCCGAAGGGAATCGAGATTCACGCCCTCCAATATTTTCCGGATTGATTCGGCGCCGATCGACGCCTCAAAAACCTCCCCGAATTTCCGCGACAGGCGGTGATACTCGACTTCTGACAAGACCTCGTTCAACCGAATATTTTTTACGTCGCCCTTTGCCTTTTCTTTCGCGTCACGAATATCGGACATTTCGGTTTTCTCAAGCTTCTTCGTCTTTGTCTTATACTCGCGCTCGATTTCTTCAAGAACGCGCTTGCGCGCATTTTCATCGACTTTCGTAATAATATAGCCCGCGAAATAAATGACTTTTTCAAGGCCGCTCACGGAGATATCGAGCACGAGCCCGACCTTAGACGGAATGCCCCGCAAAAACCATACGTGCGAAACAGGAGTCGCAAGCTTGATGTGCCCCATGCGCTCGCGCCTGACAATTGATCGCGTGACTTCAACGCCGCATTTGTCGCATACTATCCCTTTGTAGCGGATGCGCCGGTATTTCCCGCAGTAGCACTCCCAGTCCTTTACCGGTCCGAAAATCCGCTCGTCAAAGAGCCCGTCCCGCTCGGGCTTAGCGGTCCGGTAATTGATGGTTTCGGGCTTGGTCACCTCGCCGAAAGACCACGACAAAACGTCCTCGGGAGACGCGAGCCGGAGCGTTATCGCTTTGAAGTCACGAAATGATGTTTCTTGCATATTTTTACTCGCCGCTATGCTCTCCGCTCAAGAGTTGCGGCGGAGACAAATTCTCCTCGTTTCGCTCGAGGAGACCTCCGGCAAAGCCGGTTTCCTTCCTCGCGAAACTTCGTGAATTTGTACCTCCGCCTCCACATTTCGCGGATACCACAGTGGCTCGCCGGGGCCTTTACTTAATGTAAAAAATTATTTCACCCGCTCTCGCATCCGTGTCTTTCTCACCTCTGCGGCCGCAACCTCCCGCGCTCTTCCGTCGTCCGACGGCTCTTCCTTCTTCACCACATCGACGTTGAGCGCGAGCCCTTTCAACTCATTGATCAAGACGTTGAACGACGCCGGAATATTCGGCTTTTTTATTTTCTCTCCGTTTATGATTGATTCGTACGTTGCGGCGCGTCCCAAGACATCGTCTGATTTTATCGTAAGCATTTCCTGCAAGGTATGCGCCGCGCCATACCCCTCGAGCGCCCACACCTCCATCTCGCCGAAACGCTGTCCTCCAAATTGCGCTTTCCCGCCCAAGGGCTGCTGAGTAATGAGAGAATAGGGGCCAATGGAGCGCATGTGGATCTTGTCCTCGACAAGGTGAATCAACTTCATGATATAAATGTAGCCCACGGTAATCCTTTGATTGAATTTGTCTCCGGTCCTGCCGTCATAGAGATGCACTTTTCCGTCCTCCGGGAGATTGGCACTCACAAGCTCTCCGCGAATCTCCTCCGCCGAAACCCCGTTCAACGCCGGTACAACCGCATGGTATCCGAGCTCATGCGCCGCCCATCCTAGATGCGTTTCAAGAACCTGCCCGAGGTTCATGCGCGACGCGACGCCGAGGGGATTTAAAATCATATCAAGGGGACGCCCATCCTCGAGGTAGGGCATGTCCTCTTCCGGAAGAATTTTTGAAATGACGCCTTTGTTGCCGTGCCGGCCCGCGAGCTTATCGCCTACCGCGACTTTCCGCATCTGCGCAACGTCAACCTGAACCTGCTTGATGACGCCCGCGTCAAGCTTGTCGCCTTTCTCGCGCGAAAACACCTGGACAGCGACCGCGCGGCCGCGCTTGCCGTGGGAAAGACGCAGGGACGTATCTTTCACGTCGCGCGCCTTCTCGCCGAAGATCGCTCGCAGAAGTTTTTCTTCCGGCGTAAGATCCGATTCTCCTTTCGGGGAAATTTTTCCGACAAGAATGTCGCCCGAACGCACTTCTGCGCCGATCCGGACAACGCCCTCCTCATCAAGATTTTTCAGTTTTTCCTCTCCGACATTCGGAATATCAGGGGTCGTAAGTTCGGGACCGAGTTTCGTATCCCGGACGTCAATGGAAAAATCCTCAATGTGGATTGAAGTAAATCGGTCATCCTTCAAGAGCCGTTCGGAAATGATGATTGCGTCTTCGTAGTTTGACCCGGACCAGGACAAAAATCCGACGAGAATATTCTGCCCGAGCGCAAGATCTCCACGATCGATTGACGATGAATCGCCGAGAATGTCGCCCTTTTTCACTTTGTCGCCGACTTTGACCCGCGGCCGCTGACGAATCGCGGTAAATGCGTTTGTTCGCAAAAAAGACAAAAGATCATACCGGTGCGCTTTGCCCGTTTTTTCTTTCACAACTATCTCTCGAGCGTCGGACAGGACGACCTCGCCCTCCTCCTCGGCAAGAATCACGCGGCCCGAGTCGCGAGCCGCGCGCGTCTCAATGCCCGTTCCCACGAACGGCGCCTGGGGCCGGACGCAGGGAACGGCTTGGCGCTGCATGTTTGAACCCATAAGCGCACGATTGGCATCGTCGTGTTCAAGAAACGGAATTAAGCTTGTCCCGATTGAAATCGCCTGTTGGGGAGATACATCGACGTAATCGACTTTATCTTTTTCGATAAGGCCTGGGTTTCCGCGTACGCGCGCTTCAACGCGGTCTTCGAGAATATTCCCGTCTTTGTCAACAACAATACCCGCATGAGCGATGTTGAATTTCGCTTCGGACGATGCATCAAGATATTCGACTTCGCTGGTAAGTCGGGCGCCCGACGCCTTCACATACGGCGTCTGGATAAGCCCGAATTCATTGAGTCGGGCATAACTTGCGAGGTGTCCCACAAGTCCGATATTCGGGCCTTCCGGGGTTTGAATCGGACAGATTCGTCCGTAGTGGGACGGATGGACGTCGCGGACCTCGAACCCCGCGCGCTCGCGCTGAAGCCCCCCAGGCCCCATAGCGGACAGACGACGCTTATGTTCGAGCTCGGACAGGGGATTTACCTGATCCATGAACTGCGACAGCTGAGACGAAGTAAAAAACTCTTTTACCGCCGCGGTAAAGGGCGGCGCATTGATGAGTTGTGCCGGCGTAATCATCGCGGGATCCAAAGTAGACATTCTGTCGCGGACAATGCGAGCCATGCGCGCAACGCCGACGCGAAGACGATTTTGCAAAAGTTCTCCGACGCCTCTGACGCGGCGATTCCCCAGGTGGTCAATATCGTCGTCCGCGCCGTCGGACGCGTTGTTTAATCGGATGATTTCGCGCATAACGGCTACAAGATCGTCTTTGTCGAGGGTGCGGACTTTTTTCGGATCCTTTGTGAGGCCGAGACGCTGATTAAATTTGTAGCGCCCAACCTCTGCAAGGTCATAGCGCTCGGAAGAAAACATTGATGTAATGAGCGAGCGGGCGTTGTCTGCGGTCGCCAGATCCCCTGGCCGGATGCGCTTGTAAATTTCGATAAACGCCTCGTCCTGATTTTTTGATGCGTCCCGATCAAGCGTCTTTCTTACATACGAGACCTCTCCGGTATCGATATCCGCGAGTAGCGAAAGAATTTTCTCCTCATCGACAAGGCCGAATGCCCGGAAAATTGCCGTTGCGGGGATCTTCCGCTTGCGGTCGATTTTTACGCAAATTGATCCGTCAACATCGGTCTCAAATTCAATCCACGCGCCGCGGTTCGGAATAATCTTTGCGCCAAAATACCGCTTGCCGCGCGATATGTAGCTCGTGAAATAGACCCCGGAAGAACGGATGAGCTGAGAAACAATAACCCGCTCAACGCCGTTTACGACGAACGTCCCCCGGGACGTCATGAGCGGAAAATCGCCGAGATAAATCTCCTGTTCTTTCACTTCCTTTGTCTTTTTGTTTGTGAGGCGCGCCTTGATGCGAAGCGGAGCTTCATATGAAAGATTTTTTTCCCGCGCCTCTTGCTCCGTATATTTCGGCTCATCAAGATAGTAATCCACAAATTCAAGAGCCATTTCCCAACCTCCGAAATCCTCTTTCAGGGGAGAAACCTCATCAAAAAGCTCTCGCAAGCCCTTTGCAAAAAGCCATTTGTAAGACGAGAGTTGGACCTCGGCAAGATTCGGAATCGGGGATCTCGGTGTCTTATGATTCGGGAAATACTTCTTAATTATCTGCATAAAATGACGATAATATGAAATATATTAAAAGCTAAAAATGTCAAGTCCAAAAATTAAAAAAACAAACACACCCTAAAATAACCTCCTCTATTAGGGATGTCGAGCTAATTTGCGATGACTAACGATGCTCGCAAATAATGGTGAAATTATTTGGATGTAATCAGCCGTACAACCGTTATTCGCCTCTCTCTGTATGCTCCCCATTATACGCGGCTGCCGAAAATCCGTCAACCCCGTTAGAAGTCCGGGTGTGGATAATCAAAAATTGATGCTAAAACACGAGTAAATTCCTCCGGTGCTTATAGCGCGTGCAATACTGGTGTGCGGCCACGATGAGGTCGCGCGGGCATGGCGTCCCCCGACATTACGTCGAGGGTCTCGATTTTTAAGACAAAACAATGTCTCCCTTACCCCATGCTCCAGCAAGCTATGGCTCTTCAAGTATATGATTTGAAACAATCAGGAGGCGCGGCAGCATGGTGTCCCGCCGAGCGGGACTGCCGCGCCGGATGCTTAGTGAGTTCCGCGCTGGCGGAACGAACGTGTTTCAAATCATATACGAAGAAGAGTACAGCGAGTCCCACTCTTGCCAAGAACAAGCATTCTTGCTATAGTCAGAGTATTGGAATGATGGGCATTGGCACGAAATTCATCATTAAGGTCCTTTTAAACGGCCTGGGGCTGTATCTTGCAAGCGCCTACATTCCGGGGTTTCATTTGTACGGGGGGATAAAAACCCTTGCCGTAAGCGCAGTACTCCTCGCACTCTTATACACTGTCATTCGGCCGTTTCTGCGGCTTATCACAGCGCCGCTCGTATGGGTGACGTTCGGACTCTTTAATATCGCAATCAATATGGCGCTTCTCTGGGGAGCAGATCTCGCTCTTCGAGAGCTCGAAATTGAGAACATAACAACTCTGTTTTACGTTTCCCTTATTATTACAATCGCAAACATATTCTAGTTCTAGACGTTGATTCCCCCATATATATTGGCGAGTAGTATGCGAAATTTTATTCTCCAAATAGTCCAAATCGCCGCGGCGATCGTCCTTGTAGCAACAATCCTCCTCCAACAGCGCGGAGGCGGCCTTTCGCCAGTATTTGGCGGTGAAGGGGGATTCTATCGGACACGCCGGGGAATCGAAAAATCAATCTTCATTACAACCATCGTATCGGCAATTATTTTTTTCGCAGTTGCAATTGTTAATTTCGTGTTCTAATGGCTACTCTCTAGAACCCAACTCAAAAATGTATTCGGACTCCAATCAACGAATTTCGGCTTCAAAGCCATTTTTGAGATGGGTTCTAATTATGCTGTGCTCCACGACGATATATCCACAAGCCGCGTGCCAAACGGCGGTGCGGACCATGATCGGATGAATTACGGCTCCGAGCCCGGTAGTAACTCTTCGATTGTCGCCGAAGGCGACAAAAAACGAAGTTATCGAAGACTACTAACGGGCGAGCCGAGTCCGACCAAAGCCCGATGGCTGCGACTTCACAAATATCTTTATCTCCCCCGGCTCCTTACGCCGCAGGAAAGAAGAAAAGCGTTTTTCCTCGCGCTCATCTTTGTGTCATTCGGATTGGTTTTTGCCGGTCGACTATACATTCGCTTCACAATTCCCGTTCCCGCGGTTGGCGGGACATACCGCGAAGGACTCCTAAAGCTACCGCGAACCGTTAATCCGGTTTACGCGTTCACGAATGATACCGACCGCGATATCGCAAAACTCGTTTTCTCGCGCCTCGTAACATACGACGGCGGCGGAAATCCGATTCTTG
>CAZVQM010000027.1:0-7282 GCA_964629265.1 uncultured Candidatus Saccharibacteria bacterium
TCGTTAACAGCGAGCCGCTCATCCCGGGGCGGTTTTATTTCGATTCAAATCTCCGGCGGCAGGATTCGAACCTGCGACCATCTCGTTAACAGCGAGCCGCTCTACCACTGAGCTACGCCGGAGATTTGAATCGGATTATTTGTTTCCGACCGCGAAACGATTATCAATCGTTTGTTTCGCTTCCGACAGCGAAACCCCCGGGAAGTTTTTAACGCTCGCACGTGCTCTGCACGGCTCTCTAAACTTCCCGGCAAGACCAAGTAATTGGTCTTGCCCCACTTCGCTACGCCGGAATAGAAATATTTTACTCGAAAGTCATGGTTATTTCAAGAAGAAGAAAATTAATATTCCTCGAGTTTTTTTGAGACGCGGTGATGTTTGATTCGTTCAAGCGCTTTTGCCTCGATCTGGCGGATGCGTTCGCGCGTAACGCCAAACTCCTTTCCTACTTCTTCAAGAGTATGCGTGATGCCATCGCCAAGCCCAAAACGCATTTCAAGGATTTTTTGCTCCCGGGGCGAAAGCTCACTGATTATCCCCATGAGCTGGTCCCGGAGCATGCGCCTGGCCGCGTGCTGGGAGGGGCTAAGCGATTTTTCGTCAACGATAAATTCGCCCAAGACCGAGTCCTCGTCATCCTCCCCTACCGGCGCCTCAAGAGAAACGGTGTCCTGCTCGATCTTTTCCAAGTGATGAATTTTTTCCACATCAACGCCCATTTCCGCGGCAATTTCATCAGATAAGGGCTCGCGTCCCAAATCCTGCAGGAGCCGGCGTTTTACTTGTTGATATTTTGAAATTGTCTCTACCATGTGAACCGGAATCCGAATGGTCCGCGCCTGATCCGCGAGCGCGCGCGTGATGGCTTGTCTGATCCACCACGTCGCGTACGTTGAAAATTTATACCCTTTTCGGTAGTCGAATTTTTCAACTGCCTTGAAGAGTCCGAGATTCCCCTCTTGAATCAAATCAAGAAGCGTCAAATGGGGGCTACGCCCGACGTAGCGCTTTGCGATAGATACTACGAGCCGGAGGTTTGCCTGTGTGAGTTTTTGCCGCGCTTCTTGGTCCCCTTTTTCAATTTGCTTTGCGAGTTCTTTTTCTTCCGCTCCGGTAATGAGCGAAATCCGTCCGATCTCCCGCAAGTACATCTGCACCGAGTCCTGGTCGCGCTCTCCGAGCCCCGCGAGTTCATCCCGTTTTTTACCCGGCTTCACGTCTTTTTTTTCATCGATGAATTCCTTTGATTCAAGAATCTCGACACTGTCTTTTTCAAAGCGAGCGTAGAGATCCTCGAGCATCAGCACATCGTCCTCAATCGTCGGAAAGTAGTACAGGATCTCCGCGTACGTCACGAACCCGCGCTCCCGGCCGCGCTTAAGAAGCGCGGCGATTTTCGTTTCGACTTCGCGCGCTTTTTTTTCGATCCCCGTTTTTTTCGCCGATTGTTTCGGACTAGCTGATTTTCTTTTATGCGCGCTCTTTTTCTTGGCGGCTGATATTCGTTTTTTTTGTATAGATTTTTTCTTTTTTTTCACGAATTTTATTCTGTTAACATCCTTACATTCTCAAGTTTATAAGGATGTTCTTGAGAAATTACTGAATTGTTTTCAGGTGAAGCGACAGTGTTCTGAAATCCGCCAGAAGTAGCGCAACGTCTGCGTGATTGCCGGATTTTTCAAGATGCTCGATCTCTCCTTTGATTGTGAAAAGCCGATCCCGGATGCATTGTTTCTCAAGCTCACGCCATGATACACGAAATTCCGCCACGGGGGAATCCGTTATCTCTTTCAATATCTCGCCCTTGAAACGGAGCATGGAATAGTGTTCAGCCAGATGTTCAGGCACTGGGCTCTCGGCGCCAGCACGGAGTATAGCAAATATTTCGGCATTAAGGGAAGTAGCGAAAGAAAGGTAGGGCGAGTCGCCGAGGGAATTTTGAATGTCGCTCGCGACAACAGTCAAAAGCGCTAAAAGTCGTTCTTCGAGGAGATCACGCCTCGTGGGGATCGATTCTGGAGAAACGCTTGGAGCGCGAGCGGGTGCGCCATCCCCGGGAGTCCGGCGCCGGAGTTCTTTATCAACCGCTTCTCGGGGCACGGCCAGATCGTCAGAAAGCTTTTGAACCCAATGCGCCTTTTGAATTTCATCGCGGAGTTCCGCGACATACGGCATGACAAGGGCGGTAATTTCTTTTTTTCCTTCCGGGGTCTTCGGATCAAAACGGGAAAACGCCTTGCGGTAATAAAATTCCACGACCGGAAGTGCTCCCGCGACCGCAGCTTTCCACGATTTGGGGTTTTCCAAAACGGCATCCGCAGGATCTTTCCCGGACGGAATCTCGATGATTTTTCGTTCAAATTCAAATTCCGCGGCGAGCGCGAGCGAGCGGCGAGTCGCCGACTCTCCCGCGGCATCCGCATCAAAAGAGAAAATAAGCGTATCGGCGAGCCGTTTTATCATCCCGAGTTGCTGAGGAGTGAACGCCGTTCCGGAAACCGCTATGGTATTTTTTATTCCCGCCTGGTGGGACATGACGCAATCCATATACCCCTCTACAACAACCGCATGCCCTCGGACCCGGATATCCTGCTTTGCCTTATCAAATCCATAGAGGACCTTTGATTTGTCATAAATAAGAGTATTGGGGGTATTTACATATTTCGCCTCGTTCTGCGTTTGTCCGCGATCCTGATGTCCGCGTGTATCCGCGGCATCGAAGATGCGACCTCCAAATCCGATGGAGCGGCCCGAAGCATCGAATATGGGAAACATGATGCGGCCGCGGAAGCGGTCATATACCGATTGCTTGTCTTCGGAACGTATCGCAAGACCCGCTTTCTCCGCCTCGTCAACGCGAAATCCCTGCTGCGGAAGAAATTTCAAAAGCGCGTCCCATGATTTTGGGGCGAAACCAATCCGGAATTCTTTCGCGGTCGCGGGGAGAATACCGCGTGCTTTCACATATTGCATAACAGCGGGGGTCGCGACGAGGTTTTTCTCAAAAAACCCCGCAGCCGCTTCACAAATGTCATACAGACGATTTCGCTCTGAGCGGAGACGCGGGTCTTCTCGTTTGAGAATAACTCCGGCGCGGTTTGCGAGGAGCCGAAGCGCTTCCGGAAAATCATGCCCCTCGATTTCCATGATGAATTTAAAATGGTCGCCGCCTCTTCCGCAGCCGAAACAATGCCAGATTTGGCGCGTCGGAGAAACAAAAAACGACGGAGTTTTTTCACCGTGAAAGGGGCAATTCGCTTTGTAATTTATCCCGGCTTTCTGGAGGCGGATATAACCTTGAATAACGTCAACGATGCTGAGGCGCGCTTTTATTTCCTCAATGGGAGAATTCATCCCGTTAGAAATAGGACGCGGACAAAAAAATTCCACATCCTATTTTGCAGTTATTGATAAAGTTAAACTTGTTTCTAAAAATCATAAAATTTTATTATGCGTCCGCGATTTCTAACGGGATTCATTGAAATAACACTACTACGAAACCCGCTTTTTTCAAGCCGAGATTACGAGACCGTTGAATAATTCTTTTTCTTAGCGAAATTTTGAGTTTTCGAGCGAGCCGAGGACGGACGACGACGGCGTATATGGCGAATATACGCAAAGGAGGACGGACGAAGGCGCAGCTGAAAACTCAAGATTGCAGCAGAAAAGGGAATTATTCAACGGTCTCATTACATAAGATCAGAGGACTTGAGAAGCTGGAGCGCGCCGTAAATCCCGGCGTTGTCGCCGAGGACCCCCTTGCGAAGCGGCGGAAGCACGGGAAAAACCTTCACAAATTTCGGTACATCGCGCTCGAGATGTTCAAGCGAGATGAATTGGGAGATCGCCCCGCCGAGAACGACGACGTCCGGCGACCAATGGACAATGGTATTTGCAAGCCCGCAGGAAAGTACGCGCGCGACCTCATTCCATACGGCCGGGTCCGCGATTTCCGAAGGGAGCTTTTTATATTGTTTTTCGAGCGCACGCCCCGAGATCATGCTTTCGAGGTCGCGGCCGCTTCCGCAGTCAATGATTTGATGCCCCGGCTCGAATCCGTGCGAGCGCTCGTCAATTCTTCCCTCGACGATCCGCGCGCCGCCGATCCCGGTTCCGATCGCGATATAGGCGACAATTTTTCTGCCGATTCCGGCGCCGTGGAGCGCTTCGCCAAGGCCTCCGAGCGCAGAATCATTTTCGAGAATCACCGGAACCCGAAATTCGCTCATGAATTCCTCGGCAATCGGTTTTGCCTCCCACAGCGGAAGATTCGGGGATCTAAGAATTTTTGTTTTTTCCCGGTCAAAAACTCCGGGAAGTCCTCCGGCGATTGCCCGGATCTTATGCTCACCCGCAAAGTCGGACACGCTTTTTTTCAGCATCGCCATTCCGGCGTCGTATCTCGGCGGAGTCGAAATGATTACGGGCGCGGAAAACGTTGCGCCGTCAAGAGAGGCCGCGATCCGCATTTTCGTCCCTCCAATATCAAACAAGATATACATAAAGGAAAAAGTAGGAAGGGTTAACCCCTGTATCTCATTTTAACACATCTGTCCCCTGATAACAGATACCCTGTTCAGTGCCTGCTTAAAAATACCTGTCCTGAGCGTAGTCGAAGGATCCCCGCCCGTAATCGTCCGGGACAATAGCGAGCCGCTATACGTATAAAACGTAGTTAAACATAAACCAAAAGTGTGAGAAACTCCCGCCCATTACAAAAAGGTGAAACACTTCATGCATTCCAAACCACCCTTTTCGCGGAAATAAACGTTCCATGGCAAAAAAGATGACTCCGAAAGTATATAAAATTCCCCCGAGAAGAAGCCATCCCAAACCCGCGAGCGGCAGTGATTTAAGTAAAACAGGAAGAGCAATAATTATAAGCCAGCCCATGATGATATAAAGAAGCGGCGCGAGCCACCTCTTTTCATTTTTTGGCAGTATCTTGAGCAGGACTCCGCCACAGGCAAAACCCCAAATAATACCAAATAAACTCCATCCCCAGCCACGTTTTGGAAGCACAAGAAGAAGCGGGGTGTAGGTGCTTGCAATGAGAATGTATATCATGACATGGTCAATTTTTCGGAAAACTTCTTTTGTCCAATGCGTTTTTGAAATGAAGTGGTAGATGGCACTTGCAAGATATAAAAGTATGAGTCCCGAACCAAAAATTGAAAATCCAATAATATGCCCTGCTCTTCCATAGAGAGCGGCAAAGATAACGAGAAGCGTAAGCCCTGCGATTGAGAGGAGGAAACCGATAAAATGCGTCAAACTGCTTAGGAATTCATTGTGGTGCATATATTGTCTCTTAAAAAACGGGTCTCTCCGACTATTCCAATTCTAAAATTTCATCGATGCGAATCTGTTGGACGAACTCGGGAACATGACTCACGAGAATCATGGCGCCTTCATATTTCGTAAGAGCGGAGGCAATAACCGGCAAATGCCGGAAATTCATATGGTTTGTCGGCTCATCAAGAATCAAAAGCCCCGGCTCTTCAAGGACGAGCCGCGCAAATGACACTAACCCCTTTTGTCCTTCCGAGAGATGCCCGATTTTCGTATTGATGAGGTGCTCGGTAATTAAAAAACCAGCAGCAACAGCACGAAGCTTTTCTTCGGTTTGTACGCTCATAACACCCGAAAGGGACTCGCGAACCGTATCCTCAAAATCAAGCGTTGAAAAATCCTGCCGGTAATACCCGATCCGAACACCCGCGGCAATAGAAGCGCCGTTCGCCGTCCTGTTTGCGAGTGCTTCGAGGAGCGTGCTTTTCCCAATCCCATTTGGTCCTCGGAGAAGCAAATGAGTATTTTTCTTTAGAGAAATATCAGCCGTTTTTTCGACCACCGTGTGACTTTTTATAATCGAGAATGAAGAAATCCGCACAATCTCACCAATGAGCTCCGGCTGGGAAGGAATCCGAAACGGGCGAATCGTCTTATCCTCTTTTCTGATATCGACCATGCTTTCCTCAAGCTCTTCGGCTTCATCGCGCATTTTTCTTGCGACGAGGCGCATCTGTCCGCCTTTATGGGAAAAATAATTCGTTTTTTCTTTATTCGCCTGAATCTTTTTCGCAAGCTGGGCATTTTTTCTATTCTCTTTTTCAATGCGAGCGGAAATTTCCTGAAGAAGATTGAAATAATTTCCGATATACTGCTCAACCCGCCTGTTAAAAATATCAAGGTATAAAACGCCTTGGGTAAATGCATTCAAAAATGCGGCGTCATGCGAAATAACAATGCACGTTTTTCTGTAATCAATGAGAAATTGCGTAAGGTGCCGGATCCCCTCGCGATCGAGATTATTGGTCGGCTCATCGAGAAGAAGTAGATCAGGATCTTGAATAAGCGCAGAGGCCAGGAGAAGCCGCGCCTGCTGGCCGCCGGAAAATGATTGAATGAGTTTCTCGTGATCTGCGGGCATATTCACAACCCCAAGTACTTTATCAATATGGGGGTCGATGTCGTATACCTTTTTCGCAAATGACCTCTCGAAAAATTCTCGGACTGTACGCCCGAGATCTTCGCGCGGCATGATTTGGCGCGCGACCGCAAACGTAAAACTATCATCCGTATGAATATTGCCTGTCTCCGGCTTGAGCTCCCCCGTGATGAGCTTAAAGATCGTACTCTTCCCCGCTCCGTTTTGGCCCATGAGGGTCAATTTCGTGCCCCTCCGCACAGAAAAATCCGCCTCGTGTAAAATGGGCTTCATGGGTCCGTAATCAAACGAAATTTTATCGAATCTGATGATGAGCTCGCCGCGAGACACAAATATCAGTAAAGCACAAAAACCGAGCTTTCGCTACCCCTGAAATACTCTACCCATATAAATTCTCCATTCGAACACCTAACGCTTTAGCGATTTTTGCCATCATTTGAGCACCTGGCTTTTGAACAAAATCGCCCTCACTTTTTCCAATCCACAATAGTAATACCTCCTCCGCGCTGTTTTACCACTACTTTCTGCCGCTCTTGCCATCTTAATTTCCGCATAATCTCAATGGGAAGAGTAACATAATAACTTCCTTTTGAGCGCTGGATATTTCGTATATTTCTTTTTTCAAGTTTTCTCTGCGCCATATATTCAGTATAGCAAAATCCCTAGGATTAATCCTAGGGATAAACCTAGGGAAATGAATGGCGGTGCCTTTTGGTTAAAATCCGAATTTTTTTTGACGAAAATCCGGACTGCGAACTTTGATTGCCGCGCTTCGCGCGGCAGAACCAAAACTGAACGCTCGGGCGGGCAAAAAGGAAGGGGGTTGGGGGG
>CAZVQM010000028.1:0-7279 GCA_964629265.1 uncultured Candidatus Saccharibacteria bacterium
AAGTTCCCCGGCATCAATACTTCCTGAGCGGTCAAGCACAAGCATCACATCTGCCTTATCAAGACAACCAACGCCGCCTTCGCACTTGAAGTCGGGGTTCCACCTTTCTTGAAGTGCGGTAAAGACAACATTTGCCATAACCTTATCGGTCTGGGTTGAATTGTCTAATTGGGAGCCATCGCAAGTTAAACCGCCATCTTCTGGTGTAGCGGGTCCATTAGGATTCTGTCCATCATTTGACGGATTATTCGGGCCGCTGTAATCATTTTGCTCTAACGGAGTCAACTCCATTCCACCAAGACACCAGGCCTTGCCAATGTAGTAATCCGTGCTTCCCTCAAGCGGCCCAGAACTCAACACGCCTGTGCCGGAAGAGTCAGCCAAGGTAACGGAAAAATCACCGATGTCTGAAAGCGCGCCCTCTTTGAAATTTCCGGTTTCCGCCTCGTCGTCTTCAAGCACATTGTCTCCGTCATCAGCCCACCAGACAAAGTTGACAAAGTCATCCAATTCGCCGTCATCGGCCGTATACGGATCCTCATCGTCCAATTCCGGCTCGGTTGAGCCGTTATCTTCATCTGTAGTGACATCAAACGCCATACACGCCCATGAGTCGTTATCTTTGACATGGACGCTGATGGTATCTTCCCCCCAATCGCCGGGCTTTAGATCCAAGAAATTGAAGAAGAGATACTTGCCATCGGCCGGGCCTTCGTTGTCATCCAAATCAAAGGCCAGCTCCCACGAGGTTCCCTCGTTCAGCAAACCGTTATAGTAACTCTCGTTATCAATCCCCAAGTCAATTGCCCCCGCGCTTAGAGTATTACCGCTTGATGTCTCTACGTCTCCGTAGAAAGCGGTAGTTGCGCCAACAACAATCGCAATTACAGCGAGAAGTGTACTTGTACTAAGAATTATTTTCTTCATGCTGGTTGTTTAATCTCAAACAGCTCCATAATTAGAAACTGTTTAGATTAAGTTATCTACCCGGTTCCGTTTTCCTCTTCCGGCTGGCAAGTAAAGTCGGGCTGGTGCCTCGACTGTTCTGCGCGGAAGGTAATATCCATAGTCATGCTATCTGTCTGGGTAATATTGCTTTCATCAGAACCATCACAAGATACCGGTCGTATGGTTGGATTGCGGTTGTCGTCAACGTTTGGGGTATTTAGATCATTATCATGATCCCAAGTTGACGGCTTTGGTCCGACATCGCCTTCTCCAAAGCACCATGCCTTACCGATATAGCGGACATTTTCCCCGTCTGGATCTCCTGGGATTGGATCAACTGCTGGATCACCATCCTGTTGACCCCAAATGTTGTATTGGGAATCAGCTAAAGTAATAGGATATGTTCCAAGACCAGGGAAAGTGACTCCTCCGTCGTTAAGAAGCTCTTCGTCATTCTCATACACATTATCTCCGTCATCAGCCCACCAGTAGAAATTAATACGGCTAGCTAATTCTCCGTCGGCGTTATCGTCATCCGGATCAGTTGAAGGACTGTCATTTTCTAGCTCTTCATCGTCCTCTGGCTCAGTTACATCATTATCATCATTTGATGTAAGAGTTACATCAGCGCAAAGCCAAGAATCATTGTCTTTGACGTGAAGCGAAATCGTATCCTCGCCCCAATCACCCGGCTTCAGGTCTGTGAAGTTGAAGAAGAGACGTGGCAAACCTCCTGGGTTTGTCTCTGGATCAAGATCGTAATCCAAAGTCCAAGAAGTGCCTGGGTTCAGTAATCCGTTGTAGTAACTTTCATTATCAACGCCGAGATCGATAGCGCCAGCAGCTAAAACGTTGCCGCTGGAAATTTCTTCGTCGTTATAGAAAGCGGTTGTCGCTCCCAAAACAACGGCGGCCACTGCCGCAACAACGCTCAAACTTAATATAATTTTTTTCATGAATTTTTTAATTTTTGAACTTTTAAATCTGATATAATTTATCGAGAATTTGTCGAGGTTAAACCTCGACAACTCGACAATATATTTTTATGTGAGATTCGCCGCTCACACGGCATCGACCAGAATACCCCACCACCAACCAAGTCAAACCCTGATTAGCAGAGAGGAAAATTATTTTGAACAATTGAGAAGATAAGATCGCCCTTATCTTCTCTTTTGGCCAAGTGGACCCCCGTCATAAAATGGCGGGGGCGGCATTAAGCCAAAACACCGATATATAATCTACTTCGCCACCACTTGGAAACGGGGTTTCCAAGTTTAGTATTATCGAGGTTCAACCTCGATAATCTCGACAATCTCTTTCCTAATCTATCAACGACATTCTCACATTCTCAAGAATGTGAGAATGTCGTTGATTATTACTGGCGCCCCGGAAAAACAAAAAACTATCCTCCCATATCAAAAAAGAAGATAGCTTTTCCCGGAAATTGATTTGCTTGCACCGACAGCGTTCGACCATTGATGATACCTCCATTCCCGGTTTCCCCGTCGGGACAGATCCTCTCTCAAGTTAAAAGAAATACAATCTGAATTATCCTCGACAGCTATGCGTGTGTCAATGAATTTTTCCGGATTTTTTACCACAGTTTTCCCCATTCTTTTGAACAGTTTGTTACCACAATGCTTTTTCCCCTCTCTAGAATCCCTTTACGGACGCTAAACCGGGGAAACGCCTTGCCTTGCGGCAATGCGGGGTCTAGCATCCGAAAACGAACCCCCGAAAGCCCTTTCCCCGCTTTTTGGGAAAAACAAAAAAGGGCTCCGAACCCTCCTTTCCGGTCTCCCCCTCCTGTTTTGTACATCTACCCTACGCCCCGCATACTCGCTGTCAATAGGATGTATGAGACCCCAAAAACTCCACACTTCTGTCTCCACACCTCTGTCTCCGCCGCCCCCGCCTCCACACTTTTGTCCGATCGGACATAAATGAGGATTTACTCTTTTTTACTCTTCAAATGCAAAGCGCGGGGATTCGGACTTTGAATGATCCTAATCCGAAGTCCTTGCCGCCGCGTCTTTGAATCATTTCTGAAGAGTCCCATGCTTTCTCACCGAAAAGATATGCACCTTATTCTTCAAATTCAATTCATCTAGGAAAGAAAGAAAATCCTCCGGGAGCGGATTCTCCCCCGCCCAGACGCTTTTCTGAAGCTGGGAGAAGTTGAACGAAATAAGTTCGGCGCGCAACGCCCTGCGTTTTTTCCGCTCCTTCTCCGGAATATCAAAAATGACAAGACGCATTATTCCGTCCGAAGGCGGAACGAAAATCACCGGCCGAAAGCACTTCATGGTCTTTTCCCCTTTCGAAGTTATACTCCAGCCCGCATTGCCTTCCCTCGTCGTCCTCGCCACAAGACCCTCTCGCTTCAACCGCCACAATACGGAAGAAAAATCGTGGCGGGATATCCGAGGCGCGGCGTCAAGACCAAAAAGGATCCGTGCGGATCGCGCACGAGTGTATTTTCGAGGAAAAAACGAATCAAGCGTAGCAAATCCAACGGCGCCCAGCGCTTCCAAAACAAAACGAACTTTTGACATTCTTCGTATAGTCATATCAACACTTTTGTCCGATCGGACATATTTGTAGACAAAGATATAGCTGATTTCATGCTTTTATTATAACATTTTTCCGATGTTTACGAACCCCCACCCGTTGGGTCTGAATTGACCGATTTATATAATTTGCTACAGTAAAGGTAAAGGCCTGTTAATTAAATGACGAAGGTTGATTCTATGAGAAAAATTTTTGTTTCATTTGCCGCCCTCGCCTTGCTTGCGACAATTGGCGGCGGGATGGCTTTTGCCACTGATAATCCACTCCACGGGAAAATCATCGCGCTAGACGCCGGACACGGCGAAGTTGCTGACAATGGTACTATGGTAAACGGAGCAACAAATATGATTGACGGAATACTCGTAACCGAGGCAGAAGTAAACTGGGATGTAGTCCAAGCGTTGGAAACAAAATTAAAAAATACCTACGGCACGCACGTGGTAGTTGCCGAGCGTCTCTCCTCAAGAAAAGACAGGGTAAACGACGCTATCGCCAAGTGTGCCGCGCTTGATCTGGACGGCGTTGTGGGGGCAGACAACAGAAAGTGCGACGCGCTCGTTTCGGTTCACCACAACGGCAGCACCGATCATGGATACGACGGGACGCTCGTTATCTACAACGAAAAGAAAGACAAACCCCTTGCCGAGAAGATGCTCGCGGCACTCACTCCGCTTACCGGAAACAGCGATGGATTGGAAAATGGCGGCTATGGCATGACGGTATACGGCAACCTTGTATCGGTCATCACCGAGGCCTACTACATCACCAACGACGACGAAGCGCGAGCGTGGCTTTCCGGCACAAAAACGCCGCAGGAAGTTGACGCCCAGATTACCGGACTTACCAATTACTTCGCTTCTCAAACCGGCGGCAAGGGAGGAAAGCCGAGATAACGCTGGGTGTATACACGGGGTTGACAAACACCATGCAATCAAGTATAATGACAAAAAGGGTTAAAGTGCTTATTCACATTTTATAAGGTCGAAAAATAAATTTTTTATCAGTTTACAATACTATGTTTTCAAAATCTAGCGTAAAAATAGGTCTGGTTGCGCTTGCGGTATTGAGTTCAATTGCAACCACAGCGTATGCTTTCCACTCATGGGGTAACTATCACTGGGCGCGAACCAGTAACCCCTTTACGTTGAAAGTCGGCGATAACGTCTCCTCTGCCTGGGATGCCTATCTCGATGAGGCGATTGCTGATTGGAGCGCATCTTCAGTACTTGATTTAACAAAAGTTACTGGTAGCACGAAACCGCGCACCTGCAAGGCGAAAGCCGGACAGATCGAGGCCTGCTCGGAGCGCTACGGCAATACCGGCTGGCTGGGTATCGCCACAATCTGGATTTCGGGTTCCCATATTACCCAGGCCACAACTAAAGTTAACGATACTTACTTTAACACGAGTACGTACAACAAGCCGGAGTGGCGAAGGTTGGTTATGTGCCAAGAAATTGCCCATGACTTTGGCCTTGACCACCAAGATGAGATTTTCAACAACGCCAATTTAGGCAGTTGCATGGATTACACGAATGACCCGGACGGTGGCGCCGGTGGAGCGGTAAGCAATGACCCTTCAAACGAACACCCGAATGCGCATGATTTCGAACAGATAGAGACCATTTACGCCCATCTTGACAGCACCACCACAATAGGACAGACGGTTTCCGGTCCAGGCAAGCGCGCTGGTGTTAACGGAGCAGATGGCCAGGAAGCAGCCGACTGGGGCAAATCCATCCGGAAGGACGGAAAGGGCAGAACCTCGCTCTACGAGCGCGATCTTGGCAAAGGCAATAAAGTATTTACCTTTATCCTCTGGGCCGACTAATATCTGACTTGAGAGAACGATGCACAAGAACCCCGCGCGAGCGGGGTTCTTGTGTTATAGTAGAGTTGTAAAATTAAGTATGGTTCAAACAAAATTATGAGTGCCAAAACATTTCTCATTCTTGGGGTAATCATTGTATTCATTACGGGAGCTGTTTTCTTCTTTCGAGGCACCGGAAAAAAACCCGACTCTGTCAGTAACTCATCCGGCCTGATTATCAGCAATAGTGCAATCTACGTGGCGGAGCAGACGCCCGGTACGAGTGTGCTGGTTTCAATAGTACGTTTAGAAAAGCCGGGTTTTGTGGTAATTCATGAAGACGCCGCTGACGCGCCAGGCAAAATTCTGGGCGTAAGTAGCTTGCTTCCCGCAGGTGAGACGGAAAACCTGCCGCCAATCACGCTTTCCCGTGCGACAACAGACGAAGAGACCATTTACGCCATGCTCCACTTTGATAACGGGGACGGCCAATTTGATGCCGCAGATGACAAACCAGTACTTGACTCGGTGGACAACGCACCAATGATGATAATTATTACGGTAAGCAAAGACGCCGCCGAACCAGGGATAGTTAACCCTTAAGTTCATCCCGCTACCAGGAAACTGCGTGGTGGGCCCGTGGTCTTCCGTGGCGTGGATACATCTGCTTCAACCCTCCGCTATAGCGGAGGGTTGAAGCAGATAGCGAAGACCGCTGAAGTAAATCCCGTTACAACATGACCACGAGCGTACGCTCATGGCACTATATTGTAGGGTTTGCACGAAAGACGCAATTCATCCACATGCTTACGCCCGTGGCTTTCTTGTAACAGGGTAAAATTCAGTCCCCGCCTTCTGGAAGGCGGGGACTGTTATTCTGCAATTTGCTGTTCCCTACTCTGCCTTCAACACGTCATAGATATTGTCATCGTCGTACACGTTCTGGCCGTCGCCGTTCGGGCCAAATGAGCCGACAACCGCGGCCCACCGCTCAGCCGCAGTGGAATCAATATCGTAATCCGTATCAAAGAAATAGGGATTGCCCCATGTATCAAGGGGGATAGCTTGAATGTACGGACCATTCCAATTCGGGAAACTGCCGTCGGTCGCAAGAAGCCCGGCCTCGGGTGCCGTCAAATCCCATATCTCGTTCCCGCTCGCGCCCGACTGGACGTCGTCAATCGTTTTGTGGCCCGGCCATTGGGAGGTATCCGTTTCAAGAAGTGCAATCGCTTTCCGGATTTGACTCACCTCCGCCCGTGCTTTTACCAGGCGGGCGTTCTGGCGGGCGTTATTCAGCGAGGCAAGAATGATCGACGCAAGAATACCAATGATGGCGATTACGACGAGAAGTTCAATCAAGGTAAACCCAGCGTGGGAAGAAGATTTTTTTATTTGATGCACCTCCATGAAAATATATTAATTGAATAATTCGCCACGTGCAGATTTTAAAAAGTGCTCGCCCTGCTAGCGCAAGGCGAGCGTACGGAGCACCGGAATGCTCGAGCGCTGATAGTGCGCGAGACCGAGAAACGCGAAGACCCTGATATACATCCAGCCGGGATCGAATTCCCACCACCTGATTGAGAACTTCGGAGAACCTTGATTTGCATGGTGATTGTTATGAAGCTCCTCGCCGCCGGCAAAAATCCCCCACGGAACAATGTTCCTCGCGTTTTCGCGAAGCGCATGAAGCCGGTAGCCGACGTAGTGCCCGAGACCGTTTATACCCCAGGCGCCGATCGTCGGAATCCAAATCGTCAAAAATCCCCAAATGAGAATTCCCTTCCATCCAAAGAGAAACGCCTCAAGGAAGAAATGGACGACAACTCCGGACCAGCAAAAATAGCGATGTCCGAAAATATGGCGCTCCACCCAATCGTCTGATGTACCGTAGCCGTATCGACGAATCGTAGTAGGATCTTTTGCTTCTCTCCGATAGAGAACCAC
>CAZVQM010000029.1:0-6411 GCA_964629265.1 uncultured Candidatus Saccharibacteria bacterium
TTCCCGAAAAAAACACCCACGCAAATCTCTATAAAGAAACTTGCGTGGATGTTAGATTTTTCTTTTTAAACTATCCCCGGCTCCACGAAGCCAAATCCCCGTGGGAAAACGTTAATTTTACTGGTAGTAAGTATACCGCCTGCGAAAATACCCTGTCAAGCGATTACCTTTTTCCTTCTGCCCGGTGCGAAACTCCTAGAATTTTTTGCCTCTCGGATTCGATATGGCTAATCGCTTGCTTAACATTAGTAAAATATGGAACTGAAAGTCCATATTTTTTGCAAAACCGGTCTATCTCCTCCATAAATTCGTTTCTTTTAAACATTTCAGCAGCGGATCTAGAAAAACCCGGGTCAATATCTTTATCGGCATGAGGAATTTCAGGAAACGAAACTGGTTTTATATCACCAGAGGGCGCCTCTACCTTTCTCCACGCGGGCTCGAAGCCAGATTTGTCTTTTTGCAATTCATCCAAACGCGCTCGAAGTGCATCGAAAGCGGTCTTATACTCTTCGCTCTGTAACAATCGAATCTGTTCGGCCGAAGGCATTTCTGCCATATCGTCTTCTTGTTCTCTATGTATTCTTTCGTTCATGCGTTTCGAAGCTCTTTAACTTTCTTTCGCAAAAATGAAACCAGCCCATATACAATTTTATCTTTCAGGCCTTTTTGTATTTCAGGATCATCTCCATTTTTCGAATCGATAAGATGCATCGCTGTATCATATACATTATCATCGACGGCCATGCGTTCAATAAGCGCTTCCCAAAGCGTTTCAAATTTCTTGTATATTTCTCCTTTCTTTTCTGGAGAATAGGAAGGGTCGTTCTCGTCGTTATAGTTATTATAGCGACTCGCCCAAGCATCAAAATCTGTGTAAAAAATCAACAATTCTTCGATACCCGCGGTCCCCTCAAAAAACCGCTCAAGACGTTCCTCCTCAATCGCTTCCTTTGAGATCACGTTAGAATCTTTTATTCCCGGAGTTTCTTCTTTCATAGATTTCATTTAGTAATTAATGGAGTAAGTGGCTTTTTCCACGGGATAATTTTATTCCATCACTGATTTGACCTGCTATGTCCGTGAGTACTTCTTAGAAAATTCTCAATTTCTATTTCAGAATACCCCAACAGCCGGCCCAATTCTCTATGATATTCATCGGGAGTCTCTTGATATGCATAGACATCACCAGGCGCAAGATGTGCATACGGATCAAATTTATACCGCTTTAGCAACTCAAATAACTTTTTTGCTAAACCTTGGGTTTCTGGCCGGTAATAGATATGGGATCGTTCGGCCATTATCCCCGTAACCAGCGGAGGATTTTCATCTTGGTTATAATAAATTCTTGGAAGATCAAACTCAATATAAGGAAGCTTTGAATTGACTCTCTGTCCAACCAGAGCAATCGGCTTGATGCCAGATTCAACCGCTTTTACGCTATCATAATCTCCTAATTCAGAAAGATTTTTTCCTCCAAACACAGCGAAACGTTCTACACTTTGCTTTCCGGACTGTTCTTTCATATAAGCGCAGAAAATAAAATCATGCCACCTTTATCTCTTCATGCTCATTATAAAGCGGAAAAAATTGGGTATCGCGGATTTTCTTTATCATTTTGTAGGTACTTGCAATTTCACCAACAATTTTGCCTAGGATTGTTGCCAATTCCGAAAGCTTTGTGATGTTTTCTGCAAGTTCCGGATTCTTGTCAATGGGACGCTGACTGCCTCCGGCCTCCGTAGAAAATTGTGGTGTATGTGCGTACCGAACAAGTATTTGAATCACGTAACTCATTCCGGAAAGAGCCCGTGCGGCCTCTTTAAAATCAATATCTTTTTCAAATCCGCCCGACGGATCGTTAATGGAGACAAAAAACTTATCAAGAAATGACGTTCTTCTTTCAAGATTTATAAAATCCGAATGTCCGAGATGTTCATCAATTTTCCATTTGTCTTGACTGTTGAGCTCGCCGAATTTTCCAATTTCAATATGAAATTCATTCCAAGCTTTCTGTCCATCCTGAGCGCTCTGCCATAACACGTCTTTCACCTCGCCAACCAAATCATAATATACGATTTTTCCCTCATTAAATCGTCTCCCCCAATCTTGAATTTGTTCAAGAAGTTCATGGTCTCCCCCGGCGGCTTTCTCGAGCTCTTTCCATTGTCTGATCATTTCTCGCTTCAGCTCATTCAAATTGCGCATATCGCGAATCTGCCGCATCTGCTCGCCGATCATCCGTATCTGTTCAATCGCGATCCGCAACGCCTCCTTTTTTGCTTCAGGGCCGCGAGCTACAATATCAATAAGCTCACCCAACGCTTTGTCGATTTTATCCATGTGTTCATCCGTATGTGTCTCCGGTCCTTTCTTTTTATCTCCCTTTTCTTCAACAACTTCGTCAAAAGCCGCGGGTTGTTTTTTCTCATCCCCTATACGCTCTCGCTGTGATTCTGACATACAAATTATTTTAAACTTTAATTGCCTCCATTATACTCCGGTAAAACATTTATTCAACATTCTTCCCGCTCTGTTTTTCCCACCGGTCAACCAGCCGCTCAATATGCCGAAATTGAGAAGGGGGAAACATGGCGCACGCAACGCCAAAATCATTCAATCGCTCGGGTGCTTTTTCTTGCATCATCTTGTATGCCAGTTGGAACCGTTCCCTAAAATGAGAAAAATCAAGATAGGAAAGATTTTCATCAATGATCCGATCAATGTCCGGATCTTTCCCTTTAAGAAGCCGGATTTTCTCTTCGGCCTCGGCCATCCGAGTGGCAAATGTCGATGAGGGAATCCTGTCCCACGGCCCCGACGCTATCTCCGCCAACAGCTCCTCATGGCCAAAATCCTGAAAAATGCGAATTGATTTTCTAAGGTCCTGCAAATGTATTTTTATAAAAATATCATGCGCCTTCCGCTCTTTCAAGCCGATAATACGGTCAACAATACCATTGAGAGCCGCAAAAGAAAAAGCATTCCCGCTTTCTGAAAAACCGTTAAAAAACGAATGAAAGTCTTCGTGTGCGCTTGTAACTCCATGTGCATTTTCCCGTATGCCCACCGCAAGCTCTTTTATTCTCTTTCCGGAGATACGCCCGCCGTGCTTTACGATATCACGCAAAATCTCTTCAATCGCATAACCCGTAATGTCACCTGACAGAAAGTTCCATATCCCTCCCGGCTGATGGAAACCCATACTCCTTGGGTTTTTTGTAACCTTTTTATATGCTTCTCCATTAAGAACAACGGAAATAGAAAACCTTTCAACAATCACTTTTTCTACTTTTCCGCGGAGAGGTGCCTGAAACGATTTGGGAAGATACGAAATGATCTCTTCATTGATATTTCCTCTTTTGCCAACCTCTTTCAAAACTCGTCGGACCTCTTCGCGCTTCTTTTGGGCGCCGTTTATTCCTTTATAATAAGAAAGAAAAAAACGAAAATCTTCGTTCTCCAAAAGTTCACTCTGCTTTTCCATAAGCTGATCAAGTTTCCGAATCATATCTTGATATGCTTTAGTAGATTCCTTTCCCGCACCCATACGATAAAATTCCTCATGAATCTCATAAATTAAATGTTCACGATCCTCGTATTCTTTTATTTGTGAGGCCTCGCTGGAGAATTCTTTCTCCGCCCTCTGAAAGAATTTTTGAAAAACCTTTTCTTCATTGTCCACAACGGATTTTGAATCTTCGACGTTCGGAATCGAAAGATTCTGCATCCCTTCCCATAATTCCCGTATAAGCGCGACTCTCCGTTCAACCAGCTCGAATAGGCGTTCCCGCTCGGATTCCCGGCCCGAAACACCTTCCGTATGAGATTTGTTTCTTTCACTTTCCTTCATACAATCACCCTACCGCATACTTAAATTTCCTTCAATCGTAAAACTTTGATATAATAACCGTGGAAGTTTATCAACTAACATACCATATGTATGGAACAAAAACCGTCTTCCGAAATCCCGGATGACTCCGAAAACGATCTGCCTCCTTGGCTAAGGGGCCCCGGAGTAAAAGAAGAAATGAAAGATTGGTTTCGTGTGGTGGTTGCCACGACAGAACGGGTAAAAGAAGAGATGAGCGAAACCGCCGACCATTACGTCGGACAGATCGAGAAAGCGGAAAGTCCGGGAAAACGCAAAACTATCATCCTCTGCATCATGGCGATTGAACAGTTTGAACGAAACCGGCAATTTGAATTAATGCGGCCGGACCCGAATAAGACACCCGAGGAAACAAAAAAAGAGGTTGAGGACTTGGAAAGAAAAATAAACATGATGCGGAAAAACGTCGGTCTTGAGCCGAAATATCCAGTTGGAGAATAACCGAGAAAAGCATGATTTGAAAATAAAATATCGTCCGCCAGATGGCGAACGATATTTTATTTTCCGACTCGCCTTTTGTATTCGTTATAGAACACACTCAAAATTTTGAAACGCTCGCCCCTGTTTGTTTTGCCCTTATCGGGATGAAATTTTTGAGCAAGCATCCTGTATGCAGCATCAACACCCTTTCGATCCTGCGTCCCGAATATGCGCACTACAAGACCCATGAATTGCGGATTTGGTATCGCCCCAATCCTTCCGATAACCAAATCATACTCTGCCCGGCTTATTTTAAATTCGTTCATAACCCTCTGGATGGCGTCACTTTCTTGTCTCTGGTCTGGCGCGCCCGGACGAGTACCCTCATTGCCGCCCGGTCGTTGTCGCCCTCCTCCGGGCTGCTGGGGTTCATTCTCACGGCCACCCCCTCGGGTCACGTTTCCAAGTACAACACGCCGCATCTCTTCTTGAAGATTCAATAATCGCTGCCTATGCCGGGAAAATTCACTTTGAAGAAGATCAAGCCCTTTTGTATACCACGCCCGAATAAGCTCCTTATGTCTTTGCTCGGTGGCGCGGAGATTCCTCGCTTTTACTTCTTCCATAATGCGCCTGGTAAAAATATCGTGAAGCCCAGAAAGAGACTGAGTGCTCGAAAGAAGTTTCAAAGTATCTTCACGCATCATATCCATGGTATAGCGAGACCTCTCTGTTCTATTAAACAAAAGATCGCCCGGATATGCCAATGCTTTTTCGCGCGCTTCAGCAAGAAGATTCAATATAAAAGGACTCATCTCGGGAGAAGCAGCGTCCCGTTCCCATTCTTTTTCAAATCTATTGTCGCTACTTTGCGTATTTTTTTCATTCCGCCCCTCGCTGGATTGATCTCCGCCAGTTCTTTTTTTAGCTTCTTCCTTTATTTTTTCCCACTGTGCCCGTTGTTCCTCCTTCATTTTTTTAAGTCGTGCGTGTAGCTCTTCGTTTTGTTTACGGAGTCGCTCTTTGAATTCTTCCTGTTTTTTACGAAACTGCTCTTGAGGCGAATCTTCACTTCCAGGATTTTCTTTATTTGCTTTCTCTGACATATGGAGGAAAGAGAATTTAAAAAATAAGAATGAGTATCCTTGCGGCGTACTCGCCGCGCGGAGCAGTCAATTCCGACCCTTCGATAAACTCAGGGCAAGCAAAAGTTACTCCAAACACGCCAACCGATTGGCGTGTTTATTAATGATGCGCGGGAGAGGATTTGAACCTCCACGCCATTGCTGGCACTGGCCCCTCAAGCCAGCGTGTCTGCCGGTTTCACCACCCGCGCATATATTTCTCGACTTCGTCTCGACGAAAAACTGATGCGGGTGATGATCCAGGGTGCTTTTGCGCCCGTTACATGCTCCAGGTTTTCGCATGTAACCCACCCGCGCATATATAAAATCTCGCTTTGCTCGGAAAAAACTGATGCGGGCGGTGATCCGGGGAACTTTTGTTCCCGCGAGAAGCTGCATCTTTCGCTTCTCGCCCACTCGCGCATTACTCGTCCGCCAGCTGGCGGACTCGGCAAAAAACTGGAAATTTCTATCCCTCCTTTTCTGGTTCTGCGGATTCCGGGGCCGCTACCGCAAGATACGATCTCATCCGCTTGCGCGTTTCTTTTGCGGCTTTTTCGCGGATGTAATAGAGTTTTGCGCGGCGAACCTTCGAATGGCGCAGTACCTCGATTTTCGAAATCACCGGAGAATGCATTGGAAAAACGCGCTCAACGCCAATGCCGCTCACCACCTTACGGACAGTAAACGTCGCTGTAGGACCCTTCCCGTGCTTTACCGCGATAACCAAACCCTCGAACGGACTTAGCCGCTCTTTATCCCCTTCTTTGACTTTTTGGATGACTCGGATAGAGTCGCCTGATTTGATTTCCGGAATGTCGGTCCGAAGAGTATTTTTTTCTATTGTTGTCATAGACATGGTATTTGCGATGGTATCATAAAATCTTTTTCATCGCAAGTGTTAGCTCGCCAATATACTTTTTCGACACGACTCGCTCACTCCAGCGGTTCGCTCGCTAAGAGTCGGCGGAATGT
>CAZVQM010000029.1:6490-7271 GCA_964629265.1 uncultured Candidatus Saccharibacteria bacterium
ACTCGTTGGTGCCGAAATTAATCAAAAATCATTGATTGGACGCGCATAAAATCCTCCGGCGGGTCGGCTTCAAATTTGAGTCGCCTCCCTTCAGGAAAACTGAATGAAAGGGATTGTGCATGAAGCAATTGGCGCCCCGCGCCTTCGGGACAGCACACGTTCTTCCCGCCGTACACGCGGTCGCACGCAATCGGATGCCCGATTGCTTTTACATGCACGCGAATCTGGTGCGTGCGTCCGGTCTTTGGCATAACCTCAAGAAGCGAATATACATCTCCCGCTTTCAAGACCCGATAGCGTGTTTCTGCTTCGCGCTCGCCGCGGATTCGGGCGTGGCCCCCAGCAGCCCCGCGCCGAGTCGGATTTTTTGCGTCGCGGCCGATTGGAAAAGTAATTTTTCCTGCGCGTTCTTTTGGGCGGCCACAGACAAGAGCAAAATATATTTTCTCAATGTTCCGGCTCTTGAAAAGCGATTTCAATTTCTCAAACGAAGTTTGATTCCGCGCAACAACCAAAATGCCCGACGTATCTTTGTCGAGGCGGTGCACAATCCCCGGACGAATCGGATCTTCACCCACGCCCCGAACTTCCGGGAATTTCTCAAGTAAAAAATCAACGATTGTTTCGCCTTTTACGTTCGGCCCGCCATGCATTGAAACGCCCGCGGGCTTGTTCAACACGATTAAATTTGTATCCTCAAAAATAATTTCCATAAAAAATGATGCGAATCTATCCCGACGCTTCGGTCGGGATCCCGACTTCCTATCGTAATTTTCAATAG
>CAZVQM010000030.1:0-7238 GCA_964629265.1 uncultured Candidatus Saccharibacteria bacterium
CTGGGATTGTCCGGTGCTGAGCGTAACCGTAGCTGGAGAACAAACAGGAGCGGGCACGCAATTCGGCGTGGAAAAAGAGCCGCCATTAATCAGATGACCGTAATTGGTCTCGGTCGTCCAGCCAAGACAAAGTCCGCTTTTGGGGTCGACTCCGCCGGTGCAAACAGTTTCGTCCCTTGGATAAGTTCGCGTCTCGGTCGTCCAGCCAAGACAAAGTCCGCTTTTGGGGTCGACTCCGCCGGTGCAAGCTGTATATATTGCTGTCTTATACCGCACCTCATAATTGTAACTCGTGGCGTTAGATGCGCCGGTCCATGGAGCACTTCCATTACAGGGAAGGTTGTCAAGAATACGAACCGCAGGACTACTTGCCACCCACGCTCCGATCCTCACGGTCGAACACGTAAGGGTTGCTGTATCACCAGTGTTAGTCCAAGTAAATTCTACGGACGGCGCGTTGCCGCTACAAGTTGTGCATACGACATTTTGTCCGGGAGCTCCGCACGCAGTAGTAGAGCCACAAGCAGGCACCGTAATGCCCTCTCCCGCATCTTGAGTCCATTGCGGGGACTCTGCGCCGGCAATTGGCTCGTGAGTACTGAAACCAGAAAGCGTCAAAACGCCTCCGGCGGCAATGACCCCGAATACAAGAATAAGGCACGCCAGAAGATGCGCGCGCTTCAAGCCGCCGAAGACACCGCTCAAGCTCAAGAAGGCGTACCTAATCTTCTTTTTTATACTTCTTGATTTATTCAAGGCCTTTTTAAATAAGCCGCGATTCACAATTTTCCCTTACCCTTATTGTATTTTATTGGCATGCTCGATGCAATCAGTGGTTATTCACCCCGTTACAACCCGGAAGCTCCGACTTTCAAGTCGAAGAGGAAAGGAAAGTTTTAAAAAACCGGATGGAAACCTTGACATTTAAATCGGGCTGTAACGGGGTTCACTTGCCTAGCGAAACGTCTCTACCGGGGTACTATCGATAATTCCTGAATTTTCCGTATCGCTTCGTTATTAAGCTCTTGACGAAGCTGCCAGTAATTTTTGATATACGGGCGAACCTCGTAATCGGCAGACATAAATTGGGGCGTTTGCTCTAAACGCCAGACGCTCGGATTCCAAGAGACAAACAGAAAAGAAAGATGGCTACGGGAAACGAGCATGGTAATCGGCTGGGTGCGAAGATCCATTGCTTTTGTGATACCGGAAAAAAGTTCGACGTCTCTCTCAAGCCCGCGGACAACTTTAATGAGATTTCCGCTTTTCGTTTCCCATATGTGCACGCGCCGGTAAATCTCGTCTTCCTCTCGCAAAGATACGCCGGCGTCATTTTTAAGACGCATCAGATTTTCGATGTAGACAAGAGCTGTCTCAGGCACGATTACTTCTGCGCGGCGCAATTCTTCTCCAAGACCATGAATCCTCGGCTCAATGGAAGTGGCTTCTTCAGCCAATGCCTGCAAAGTGGCGAGTTCCGGATAATAGCGAAGGTCCGGACACATATACCAGTTTGTTTCCGGCTGCCACGAATACGAAAATCCGGCTTCTCGCGGACGCGCGTCCTGCGGGAGTAAACGCTCCGAATGTATGGCGCGAAAAAAAGAGTTTGTTGCCAGCTTCGGCAATAGTACCTTACGCGCATCTTTGTTTCTCGTTTCCCACAAATAGAAAAGCTCTGGTTCAACCGACTCCCTAAAGCATCCGGTTTTTACAGAAAACAACCGCTCGCTCGCCTCAGCGGCATTGAGATACTTCATGGAATCGGATACATGATCCGAGGGGAGAACTTTTAATTTCGAAATATCAGAATATCTTTCGCTGTCCGATTCTTCGGCTGATGTCTTGTTTAAAGCACTGGATAGTTCCTTACAAGATCCAAAAAGCAAACACTTTCGCCGAATCTCCAGATCTTTTTTAAGCGAAACCGCATTTTCCTTGATCATCGCCATTACCGCTTCCATCGTAGCGGCATCGGTCGCGACGCCCGGGAAAAACGGGAAAACAGCTTCGCGGCTTACGCCGGAAGAATTATTTTGCCACGCGGCTTGCCACAAACGGCTAAAGCTTTCTAGATCATCGGCATAGGCCGCGAGCGCCCGGGACTCGGCGTTAAGAAGCTGAAAGGCATTAAACCACGTCGGATGATTTAAGAATATCGCACGCTTTTCTGCAACCAGACGCAATTTTTCCCAGAAATCATACGGATATATTTTGTAGGAATCAAAGCGCGGGCCAAGGTTCTCTATCATTTCTTTGTTTGCCGTCTTGATGATATGCATCGCCTCCGGCCATTCTTCCTCTCGAAGACCCGGGAAATCGAACAATGGATCTTCTTGTTCCGAAAGTAGGGCAGCCGCAAGCGCCGAATTTTTCACGCGGTTTACATACATAACCGCGCCAACCGCCAAGAACAGCACGAAGGAAACGATAATGGCTGTGGATAACTTTTTTCGCATAGGAATGTTAAGATAATAGCATATGGAACTAGCAATGAAAAAACAGGTAAGCGCTTTATTGATTGCGGGGCTCGCGCTTGTCGGGATGTTAGGCGTGTACGTTTTCCAGAAAATGAAAGTTTATTTGTCTTATTCCTCGCAAAAACAGGCGGCGTCGCTTTTCCCTAGTATATGTTCTGTTCAGGAGAGAACCTCGGCAAATCCGCGCCCGGCGCTTTTCATCGGCTGCGGAATTTTTGAATAGAATTTTTGAAGATGGAAATAGCGAGAGAAACATTCGAAAAATTGCAACAGATGGTTAACCGAGTGGTCAAAAGCCCTCGGTCTGATTTTTATCGTAGGAAATTCGCAAAAGAAAATTTCGATTATGCATCCCCTATATCAAGTGGAGCTGACATCATACGAATCCCCCGACTCACTCGTGCGGAACTTGCCGAGACACCACCATTTGAACGACTCTACAGCACGAACGAACACCTTGATTCTATCCGCTATACATCCGGGACAACAGGATCTCCACCAATTCTTCTTTTTCGTGCAAAAGTAAACTACGGCATTCCCGGCAGACGACCCCTCATTCTTTTTCAAAATAGCCACGTGGACGCGTATAACGCACGCCTCTCGCGTAGCGCACAAGAACCATACTTCCCTCCGCTCATCGGCCACCCGGGAAATACCTATACAGTTACGGCTGCCCTAGCAAAGGCTTATAAAATTGATGCCATCATCGGAATTCCGTCCCGCATCCTTGCCCTTGCCATAGAGATGGATGCCTCATCTCGAAACAAGACAGAAACTATTTTTATCGTAGGAGAAAGGTTTACTAACGAACACAAAAGAATATTAGTGACATCTTTTCCACATGCACTGCTTGATATTCGCTATGGTATGTCAGAATTGGGATGTCCGGGATATCAATGCGATATATTGAGAAAAAAAACTGATATCCAGTATCATTGCGATGAGAATTATCTTTTAGAATTCACCGATCTAGATACCGGTGCATGGAAAAAAGAGAACACGGAAGGAGAAATCGTTGTGACCGAACTCTCGGAAACCCCGCATCAATTGATCCGTTACCGGACCGGCGACGCCGGGCGGGTCGTGAACGATACGCCCTGCGCCTGCGGAGCCGCATTTGCATTTGAAGTTACCGGCAGAATTAACCACGACATCATAAAAATCAGCGGCATGATGTTTCGAACCGATGAAATCGAGCGAGTGATAAAAGAATTTCCAGAAATAGAAGAAAATTTTCGCGGAGTTGTCGAAACAAGGCAAATCGGGACCGACAAAGAGGAGATACACTTCTCTCTTACGATTGTGCTGAAACAAAAAGAGGGGATTCACCCCTACTTTCTTGAACAGCTGAAACAAAATTTTTCAGAACGCTTTTTTCTCACGCCGTCAAAAACTTTGGCGGACTGCATACAGGAAAAACGAATCTCATCGTTCGATATATTTGCGATAGAATCTTTTCCGTTTGAAACAAAAGCCCAGTGCCTTCGTCTCATTGAACGCTGACGTCCGCGCCTGCGCGACGAAGGTTTTCTTTGATTGCATTTCGAAATGCTTGAGGCCCTTCTCCGGCGCTTGCGGGATTATTCCCGGGATACGCTTTTTGCCATTCTGCTTCAGTAATCCCTTCCGAGTAGCGAAGCGCGTTCTCAAATGCGGTTTTTGCCTCGCTTATTTTGCCGAGATTAAGCAGAGCAACGCCAAGCGAATTCCATAGCCACGGGTTTTCCCTGCCATTCGGAACGCTTTCAAACGCTTGCAAAACAGCGTTTTTTGACTCCTCATACTTTCCGGATTTCGCAAGAATCCATGCCAAATCGTTATACCCGCCCCATTCTCCCGGAATCCATTGGGTAAAACGCTGGAAATCGACTTCGGCTTTTGCGAGGTCTCCCGCTTGCCCACGATATCCGTAAATAAGACCGCGCACGTAAAGCGAGCGTAAATTTTCTGGATTTGCTTTGAGTTCTCGGTCTATTTCTTCAAGCGCAGAGTCGAATTTCCCCTCGACAAAATAAATCCTGCCAAGTTGATAGTGCCCCCATAAAATTTTCGAATCAACGCGAAGCGTTTTTTCATACGCGCGCTTTGCGCGCCGGAGATCATACGCACCACCATTAAAATAGTAATTACCAAGATTCATGAGCGTGCGTGTATCTTGAGATGCAAGCGTGAGCGCCGTGGCGGGGGAGTGATACTTCTGCCATGCAAGCCGCGCAAACAAATCCCGGGAAAACAAAAACCCGAAAAGAAGGATCGAACAAATAGCGACAATAATTTCCCAGCGCTTCATCGCATTAAACTATTTTGGATGCGGAGTAATTGAAAGAATGATATAGATATCGCCGTCAATCGAAAAGTAAAAACGCCGCCCTTTCGTGATGCGCGCTTGCCAAATATTTCCTGTCTCATCGTACTTCTTTGCGCGAAGCGAGGGATGGCGAAGATCGCGAAGCAAAAAAACAAGCCGACGATCAAATGCGCGCTGGATTCGAAGCGGGGATTCCCAATATTGATACGTTGCCCGCTCGGTGAAGCGATGCCGCATTTATGTCTTATGCCTAGCCGGCTTTTTGCTATGAACTTTTTTTACTCCGGCGTGAAGCCAACGAAGACCCGCCTCCGCGGTAGAAAAAACGGGAGAGAGCCGACCCGCTTTCACATCCTCCAGGGCGAGGGAAAGTTCGCGATCAATAAGACTCTTGGGAGTAAGAGTAATCTTTTTCCCTTCGACTTTCGCTTCGAGAATATCCCCGACCGAAACATCTGCCTTGCGGCGGATTGAGGTGGGGAGAGTAACCTGATATTTCGTTTTTATCGTGACGAGTGGCGCCGGACGTGTTTCTTGTACCATAAAAAGTAAGAAAGTTAGAAAGTATAACTTATGTTCCCATGCTACGCGAGAGCGACTATGGTGTCAAGTGTATGTATGCGTCCATGAAGGTTAAGACCCGAGCGGCTGCGTCCGTTTTTCTGTGGTTTCGTACACGATCGAACGATGTTGAATCACAAAAATTTTAACTGATTCTCCTTCAATACGATAAATAACCCGGTAATCTCCAACCCGAAGTTTGCGATATCCTTTTAGAGAGCGCCGCAAAGGTTTCCCGTATACGTCCGGTTTTGTGGTCAGCCGCTCTTCAATCGCAAACTTTATCTTCTTCTTCCAAAGAGACGTAATCTTCGGAATATCCTCTTTGGTCACAAGATAATGATATAGAACCTCAAACATTATTAGGCCCACGCTTTTTTATGTGAGACGAACCGAGCGTCTTTCCTTTCACGCTTCTCTGCAATTGTATTCCATATTGAATCTTCTTCAATTTCAAGAGCACTCGCCAAAAGAAGAGCGGCTTTTGTTGCCTTCGGCATACGATCGCGCTTCGCAATTCTCGCGAGTGCGTCTGCCAAATCATCTGAAACGCTTATATTAATCCTTGTTTTTAACGTAGGCATAATCGGAAATTATATGATATATAATAAGTGTATCAAAAGTGTAGCACCTTTGTCAATGGCCATCAAATTATCTATTTCCCAACCGCAAAACCATAGACGACTGACTCTGTGACGCCATCGATATCAATCAATTTCTCGAGATTCTCGTCTTTTGTGCCTCCAAGAGCGCAGCATTTGAGTCCGAGCGCTTCCGAAACAAGATACATATTCTGCCCGATGTGGCCGGCTTCGAGAAGAATATAGCGATATCCTCGTTCTCCATATTTATTTTGATTCCGCGAGAAAACCGCGGTCATCACGATTCCGACTGCGGCATCCTTCACCCATGGATAAGTAAAAATCTGGCTGATATCTTCATCTGAAAATTCTCTATCCCACAAAACATCAAGCGCGTGGTCTTTCACGTTGTAGTGATAAAGCCCAGCTTTCAACCCGTCCCCGCCCGGAGCTTGTCCTGAGCTTGTCGAAGGACGAAATACAATCGGATACACTTCAATGGGAAAGCGTGCTCCGCCGGATGCTTGGGCCCGGCGGTGGCGACTCTTCTCAAGAGGACTGGTATTCCCGCAGGAATATTTCAAAAGAAGCGATAGCTCGCGTTTCGTTATCGGGGTGCGGGTGAAATCGCGCCTTGAGCGGCGTTTTTTTATCAAATCAAAAAAATCCGCGGATGGAGGATTATCCCCTAAAGCAATTTTCGGCAATCGCGGATATACCTTGTAATACGTTGTTTTCCACTCCTCGGGCCAATCTTTAGAATCCGCCGGAATCAACGGATGCCCCTTGGCAAGGTCCTTTGAAGATTGATGGAAAATTTTTGAGAAATCTATTACGTCCATCACGGTGTAAAATTATACCACCTCCATAATCTTGTCAAAAAATATACCATTGGCGAATCGGGTTGCAATCGCAACTGATCGCCGCGATATGCCATCCGGGTGGGAATGAGCTCATATTCATACTGCTCGCGGTCGCATATTGCAAGCCGCAGAATTCCTCCGCCCTTAAATTGAGTGCCGTTAAATAGGGGATGATCGGCGGGGTATCGCGACGACACCGCCGGATCATACAAGAAAATCCCTAAACTGTAGAAGATTATGCCGTTGCCGAATTTTTCAACCTGCTGGAGAATATGGGGTTGGCCACCAACCACAACATCCGCTCCCTCGGTAATGGCAAGACGCGAAAAAAAACGCTCGCGATCATCGGGCGCGCGAAAAGGCGCTGCGTTTACATCACCAGCCGTATGAATATACACAATGACAAAATCAGATACTTCCCTTGCTTTTTTTATTGCCTCTTCCA
>CAZVQM010000031.1:0-5608 GCA_964629265.1 uncultured Candidatus Saccharibacteria bacterium
GCCAGCTGTATGGCTTAATTCAGAACTGCTCGTCGCCGCGACCCCAGTAGCGGGCACAATAAGATTCACCGCAAGCGTTGTTGCAAAGACCGATACCGGTACGGTTTTTGTATTAAAATTGCCGGCAATCTCTACGGCATCATGCGCCGCGTCAAGAAGACCAACTACGGAATCAATAAGAACGATGTTTGATGGGGCACTAGACGTCGCGGCGGACAATGTGTGCGCTTTTGCAGCAAGAATATTAAGATCTTCTCCTGCCGCATTCCGAGCCGCACTCCCTCCTCCGAAAGAAACCTGATGTATCGCAACCGATATATTATCAATGGACGTTGCCAGGGTCACGGACTGCCCCGCGACTTGCCTTCGCAATGAGACAAAAGCCGGAGATACTGAAGTCACGGTCGCGCGCGCGCGCTGCTCTGCCACTTTGTGTATCAACACTCTTCTCCCTGCCTCTTCCACGGGCACGGAAAGATTTTGCCCGGAATATATCAAATTCGGCTCATGGATATTTTCGCGGTTCGCTTTCCAAATATCGGTCCAACGCCCACCCTGACCGTACTCTTGCTCCGCAATTTTCCAGAGAGAATCGCCGCGCCGTACCACGTAGCGAACAGAGCCGGATTCTTTTTCTTGCGCAATGCCGGGTCCCGGAGCCGGGGGAATCACCCGCTCTTCAATTCTCACAAAAGGAGACGTTCTTCGTACGCCCGAAGACGCAGATGCTGTCTCGCGCATACGAATGCGCTGGGAAAGCGGAGTTATACGCGCCGCGGGCTTTGACGCGGCAGCGCCTCCGGCAATGCCGAAAAGCTGAAGCACCTCGATAAATCCAAAAAGCGCCTTTTGCCAGAACGGGCGCGGATTTTCGCGTTTATGTCGCATAGGGCGCGGTAATAACGATTGTCGGGGCACTTTCGCAGAATTACTAATATGTATTCATACTATCAACCGAAGAAAAAAATGCAATTCACGGAATCATCAGCTTTATGAGATTTTCAAATACCGTAAGCGCGAGACGCTTTCGCACATCATGAAAGATCTTATCAGCATCATCAATGAACGAATACAAGGGATCGCTTCCCCCTATTGCGACAAGAGAAACCGCATCTTCAAGAACCGAAATGTTCTCGAGATACTTTTCCCAAAAGCGATCAATCGCTCTGAGGGTTATGCGGCGCGCGTCTTCTTTTTCACGAGCGCCGAACGCGAGAAAATAGGAATAGTCCCCGCCGAGAAAACTTATGATAAAATCGTTTACCCCGTTAGAAGTCCGATGCGCTTGCGCATCGGCAGCTCCGACGTCACGTCGGAGCTTGCTTCTAACGGGGTGAACCCCTCGCGAACTGTGTCCGATGCGATCCCGAAGTTCGCGTTCCGTGACAAATGAAAATTCTTCTTTCCGGAGAATGTGATACAGATGCGAAAGAATAACCGGAGTCGGATCCTCGGAAAAAAGGACTTTATCGCGAAATTCGTACATCGCGTGCCTGTGTGAATCAACTACGGTGTCAAACCGCGCAAGGGACGAGCGCGAATCCGCCGCGAGCGACTCGACAAGAGATTGGGCCGCCTTGACCCACAGGGAAAGCCGCCGATTTACGATCCCGTCTTGCGACCACGCAATGGTTTCGACATAATTCCAAAACGCCTCGTCCACGTACGCCTGCAAAAGCTCGTCTTCAAGGGATGCAACGAATCTGGTTTCTCCGCGCGCGCCTAGCCGTCCGGACCTGCCGCGAAGCTGATTATCCACCCGCTCGGAAAAATTGTGTTCAAGCCCGATGACCCGAAGACCAGTTTTTTCAGCAATATTTTTTTCAATGATGATATCGGCACCTCTCCCCGCCATGTTCGTTGCCACGGTTATAGCCCCGCGAAGCCCCGCATTTTGAATTATTTCCGTTTCGCTTGCGCTCAATTCTGCATGGAGTGATGTGTGAGAAATATTTCTTTTTGAAAGATAATCACTGCACGCTTTTGCGCCCTGAATCGTACGAGCTACCAAAAGCACCGGAGCTTTACTGACGCCCAAATCCTTGATAATTTTTGCAACATACAAAAATTTATCCTCGTTGGAGCGAAAGAAACGCGTTGGAAGGTCGGAGCGCTTGAGGCCGTAGTGCGGAGGAAGCGGAATAACGTCGAGTCCGTAGAGCCGGAAAAATTCATCGGCGACTTCATACGCGGTTCCCGTCATCCCGGAAAGCGAACGATACAGACGAAAGAGATTCCGGTAGGTGATTGACGCGGATGTCCTGTTTTCCGGCGTCGGCTCGATTCCCTCCGCGAGCTCAAGCGCCTGGTGAAGCCCTTGGATGTACTGGCGGTCGACAAGAAGATGCCCCGTAAACTCGTCGACAAGGCACACCTTCCCGTCGCGGATTATGTACTCCCGATCTTTTTTCAAAAATGCCTTTACGAAAAGCGCGAGTTCAAACGCCCGTATCGTGTCCGTATCTTTTTCAGAAAAAATATCCCGCCCGAGGAGCGAAATGATTTTTTCAATCCCCGCGTCCGTGAATACAGCGTCCCGATGCCGCTCGTCTGCTTCATAATCATCCTCTTCACCAAGCTCGCGGACGATTTCTGTCGCGCGACGGAGGCGAGAAAAACTGTCCTTTGCGGCACCGGTATCGGAACGCTCAGCGATAATCATCGGAGTACGCGCCTCATCAATGAGCACCGAATCAACCTCGTCGATAATCGCGAAATCAAAATGATTCAAGACAACATCGTCTTTTGAAAGCGAAAGGTGATCGTTCATATAGTCAAACCCGAGCTCGTGGATAGTGACATATACTACGCGCTTTTCGTACTCCTCTTTCCTTTTTTTTCTGGAAGTGGTTGAGAGTACAAGTCCCGTGCCTATCCCGAGCGCCTCATACATCGGATTCATCCAGTGGTAATCCCGTTCGGCAAGATAATCATTCGTCGTACCGACATGTACCCGATAGCCATGCAAGACCCGAAGATAGCTTGCGAGCATTGCGACAATTGTCTTTCCTTCTCCGGTTCCGAGTTCAACAACGTCTCCGTCAGCCAAAAAAAGCGCGGCGACAAGCTGCGTTGAATTTGGCGTTATATGAAGGACTCGGCGAAAGGTGACCGACGCGATGCCGAAGGCCTGCGACGCCGCAGAAACAAAATCAACCTTGCCGCGCAAAACTTCTTTTTCGAGCTCTCGAGACCAATGAAGAATTTCCTCCGGCATATACCGGGAATAAAATTCCGCCCACGACGGTATACGCTCGGCGATCCACCGATATTTTGCGAGCTCGCGCTTCTGATTCCAAAGCTTAACAAGGTTTCTCATTGGAGCTTTTGTAAATCTCGATGAAGCGAACGAATATGCTTTTGAGACAATCACCTTCCGTTTCCATGCCCTCGCGAACTATCTCTCATGCCCCAGCGAGCCAATGTGCTCTTCCGCGAAATGTGGAGGCGGAGGTACAAATTCACGAAGTTTCGCGAGAAGGGAGACCGGCTATGCCGGAGGGCCCCCCGAGCGAAACGAGGAGAATTTGTCTCCGCCGGACCCCTTGAGCGGAGAGCATGGTGGCGAGCACTACACGTCGAGATTTTTTACCAATTTTGCATGTGTCTGGATAAACTTTTTTCGTGGGAATACTTCGTCGCCCATCAGGATGGTGAAAATATTGTCCGCTTCTGTCCCGTCCTTGATGGAGACCTGCCGCAATGTCCGAGCTGCCGGATCCATTGTTGTCTCCCATAATTGCAATGGATTCATTTCGCCAAGCCCCTTATAGCGCTGAATTTCAATCCCCTTTACTTCTCCGTCCTCAAGCGTTTCCTCGGGAGTCACTTCGCCCTTTTTCTTCGCGCGTTCTTTTTTTGCTTCGACTTTTCCTTTTTTGAATTCCACGATTGCCATGTCGCGCTCGGCGTCAGAATACGCATAACGGATTGTTTTCCCCGCCTGAACTTTATACAAAGGCGGCTGGGCGATATAGAGATACCCGCGCTCGATCACAACCGGGAAATAACGATAAAAAAGTGTCAAAAGAAGCGTTCGGATATGCGCGCCGTCAACGTCCGCATCGGTCGCGATGATAACCCGATGGTAGCGGAGTTTTGCTTCGTTGAATTCGTCGCCGATTGCAGCGCCCAAAGCGATCACAAGCGCCCGCACTTCTTTTGAAGCAAGCATTTTATCGAGGCGCGCCCGCTCCACATTCAAAATTTTTCCTCGAAGCGGAAGTATTGCTTGAAATCGCCTATCGCGTCCCGATTTTGCCGAACCTCCGGCGGAATCGCCTTCCACCAAGAATAACTCGGACTCCGCGGGATCGCGCGATTGGCAGTCCGCCAATTTCCCGGGAAGCGCAAGGCCGTCGAGTGCCCCTTTTCGTAAAACGGTCTCGCGCGCGGCTTTTGCGGCTTTGCGGGCTTTTTGGGATAAAATCGCTTTTCCGATAATCTCCTGAGCGTCCCTCGGATAGCGCTCAAGCCAATCCTTTAATTCTTCGCCGACAACAGTTTCAACAGCGGTCCGCGCTTCGGTATTGCCGAGTTTTGCTTTTGTCTGCCCCTCAAATTGAAGCTCGTTATTCCGAATTTTTACCGATATAACCGCCGTAACCCCTTCCCGAACGTCGTCGCCCGTAAGCGTCTCATCGTCTTTTTTCAGATAATCGTTTTTCTTCGCGTAATCGTTCAACGCGCGCGTGAGCGCCGTCCGAAACCCGGTGAGATGCATCCCTCCTTCCGCGGTATAGATGTTGTTTGCAAACGACATCTCGCGCGGCTGAATGTCATCCGTATACTGGAGCGCCGTTTCGACAAATACGTGGTGCTTTTCATTTTGGGATTCTTTCGCAACATAGAAAATATTATCGTGCTTCGGCGTCTCATTCCGATTCAAAAACTTTACATAGGAAACAATTCCACCCTCGAAATAAAACGTGTGGGACGAGCCGATGAATGTCCCGTCTTTTGCTTTTGTGCCGTTTCGCTGGTCAATGACCGAAACCTTGATGCCTTTCGTGAGATACGCCTGCTGGCGGACGTGGTCAAGAACGTTATGTAAATTAAATTCTATTTTTTCGAAAATTTCGGAGTCGGGCTGAAACGATACCGCGGTTCCGGAGCCCGAGCATTTGCCGACTTTTTTTACTGCGTATTTCGGCTTTCCGCGAGAATATTCCTGAACATATTGAAGCCCGTCGCGGCATACTTCGGCTTTGACCCATACGGAAAGTGCATTTACGACAGAGACGCCAACTCCATGAAGCCCTCCAGACACCTTATATGCATCCGAGCCGAATTTTCCGCCTGCGTGAAGCGTTGTCATAACGGTCTCAAGCGCAGATTTTTTCGTCTGCTTATGAATGTCAACCGGAATGCCGCGGCCGTCATCAACGACAGTGACTTTATTTTCCGGCAAGAGCGAAATCGCGATGTTTTTTGCATACCCCGCCATCGCCTCATCAATCGAATTGTCAAGAACTTCCCAAATCAAATGGTGAAGCCCATCAACGCCGGTTGAACCGATATACATTCCGGGACGCTTCCGAACAGGATCAAGCCCTTCGAGAACGTAAATATCCTTTGCGGTATATTCCGAATTTTTCTTCTCTTTTTC
>CAZVQM010000031.1:5708-7170 GCA_964629265.1 uncultured Candidatus Saccharibacteria bacterium
CTTTTTATCCCCTGCCGATATTGAGAAAAGTGGCTTATATAAAACACTTTTAGATAAAAAAACTTTATTTGAAAAAATACTAAGAAATTGGCAATTTGAAAGGTGATATTATGACCTTCCAAATACCAGCAAGAATAGACGACTCATATCTTTCTGATACCCGCGTTTTCTCATAAATATTTGGAAATGTATCACCGGCGCTATATCTATCCCTCAATGAATTATACCATTCCCGATCATAAATTTTCCAAAATTCGTCAAAATTATAATATGCATGGGCATACAAAACCTTTCGACCACTTAATTCACTTACCGTTTTTTCTAAGTTTCTGTTCAGCTTTACAAAATACTGAAAATCGCGGTTAACCTCACCATATACACCAACATTGATTACGAGGTTTGTTTCTATACAGCTTGGTGATAACTTATCGTATTTGCCCGGTTTAAGAGGGCATAACCATAGAGGATAAATATATAATTCTCTATCAACAAAATTCAAAAATTTAAAAATATTCTCCTTTGGAAGAATTAAGTCCTGAACTAGATAACGTTGAGAGAGATTTGCCGCATGAAGAAAACGATACAATCTTCTCGCGGTACAGAATAAATTAAAAATGAACCTAGTAAATTTATTAAAAGGAATTTTAAGAAAACTAAATCCATATTGCCCCATCCAAAATCCGCCTCTGTCATATCTGAACAAATAATCTTCGATCGGAATAATTTCTTCGTATTGTTCGTGGCATCTGGAAATTTCATTGGCATGTAAATAAAACCATTCGTCAGTAGCCTTGCGAAAAGTAGAAATTGGAAGGTTTTGCTTTTCAGAAAAACTTCCGGACATAACCACACCAAAATTTTTGGAGAACATTATGCCGTCAACGAAATTTATCGCTTCATTTGTTTTCTTGTCAATCAAACGGGTCATTTCGTCGAAACTTTTTACGGCGTGATAAGTGAGGTGAACAAAATCTTTAGCGGGAACCAATCGCAATTTCACCAAAGTGATTATTCCAAGAGAACCATAAGAACACGCCGTACCAAAAAAGAGGTCGGGATTTTTTTCGGGCGAAGCGATAACTATTTCACCATTCCCCAAGACGATTTCGTATTCCAAACAACAATCATGAAACAGACCATATTTGAACGAACTACTTTCTCCGGCGCCACCTTGAATGCCGCCACCAACGGTTATACCGGGGAATTCCATTACCACAGGCGGCACAAGACCATATTGTAACGTACACTCAACCAACGTATCCATCGACACATTCGGCTCAACCAAAACGTACTTTTCGTTGACGTCTACCGTGATAACTCGATCCAGCTTACTTATATCAACGACTTTATCCCGTTGAAACGTAAGTGCACGAGTAGAGTTTGTACTCCCGTGATAAATTTTTACCTTCTTTTTTTGGGAATAAAAATAACGTACCTGGCTCTGAATATTCTTCAGATCAGA
>CAZVQM010000032.1:0-6731 GCA_964629265.1 uncultured Candidatus Saccharibacteria bacterium
TCCGGCCTTTCGGGCCGAGCGTGATCTTCACCGTATCCGCCACCTTGTCGATCCCGTGCTTCAGGGCCTGACGCGCTTTCTCGTCGAATTGAATTTGTTTTGCCATGATAGTTTAAATTACAAATCCCAAGCACCAAATTACAAACAAATCCGAAATTCTAATACTCTAAATTCAAAACGTGTTTTGTTATTTTCGAATTTGGTCATTAGGATTTGTTTGGAATTTGTGATTTGGAAATTAGGATTTCCATTTTGGACTTTAGTCCAAAATGGCAAGTATATCCTCTTCCTTCGCGATTAAATATTCTTTTCCGTCGACCTTCACTTCTGCCGGGCCGTATTTCGTAAAAAGGACGCGATCGCCCTTTTTCACGCTCATGGGGATTTTTTTGCCCTCATCGGACATTTTGCCGGGCCCTACGGCAAAGACCTTCCCCTCCTGCGGCCGCTCTTTGTCCGCGGTCTCGGGAAGATAAATTCCCGCCTTTGTCTTTCCCCCTTTGTCTTCGAGGGGCTCGATGACCACGCGGTCACCCAATGGCTGAATCTTCATAGAATTATTGTATAGTTATTTTTGTTAAAATGACCTTTTAGCAGTCACTATCCTCGAGTGCTAATCCATTATATAGAACTGCGCTCCCTTGTCAATAGGTTTCAGGTACAAGAAAAAAGCCGCATATGCGGCTCGCGAGCTATACCTTCCTATTGAAGAAAGCCGAATAAAAATGGCCAATAATACTGCCTATTGCGAATACCGCCGCAACATGGATATAGGGACCTGGGTTAACAAGTTCAACGCCGAAGACCTTAACCGACGTGATTCCTGCCGCGATAAGAACGAGTGATCCTGCAAACATGCACAGGGAGATGAATTTCCCCTTTCCGCCGATGTTTGCTCCGACCATGCCCGGACTCGGGCCCTCAGTAAGATATATGAGAAGTCCGGCAACGCCGAGAATAAGAAGAGATACATCCACCGCAAAAACAAATATCGTCCAGGTAAAGTGGTCATCCGGAATCCCTACGGCAAGAATGGTCGTCCAGATAAAAATCTTGTCTGCTACCGGATCGAGAGCAGCGCCGATGACCGTCTTTTGATTGAATATGCGTGCACAAAGGCCGTCGAGAAGATCGGTAAGACCAAGAACAATGCAAAGAACAAATGCAATGTCAATGTTCCGGAATGAAGTACCAAGAAACAATTCTTGGCGCGTCATCAGAAGCGGTATGAGTAACGGCGATCCTGCAATTCGCGCAAGCGTAAACCAGTTTGGAAATTTGCGATAGAGATCCCGCAGGTGGTCACGAACGCCCATTCCGCCCTCCTTCATGAACTACCCGAGTTATATCAGAACCAAGGAGAAAAACAAGTTACTTTTCTTGTTTTCTTCCGATCACTCTAATCCATCTAATTTTATCCGAGGGGACCTAACCTACTCGATGAGGCCTTTCGCTTTGAGACGCGGTAAGACCTCCTCGCCAAAAATGGATCCGATTTTGATATTCGAAGGCGGACCAGAAGTAACCCACAAAAACTCCTCTATTTCATTACCCAGTATAATCTCACCCTCCCATACCTCGACAAGAAACACGTCCATTTTAATTGTGAGATGATTATCGCCCGCGCTCGGATGGATAAATGTGCCAAAGAACTTCAGACTCTCCTTCTTCACTCGTATTGAAAGTTCTTCGTCTAACTCCCTCAGAAGCGCGGTTTCCGGATCCTCCCCCTGCTCAATCCTTCCTCCGGGCGCATAAAATATATCCTTCCCCCTTGAACGGGTAACTAAAAATTTCCTGTCTTTGATGAGAATTCCACCAGCTTTATAAATGTCAATTCTGTCATTCATGAAGGATTTTTTCCTTTCCTTCTCAAATATTCTTCAAACACCATTCTGAGATTGCCAATGATATTGAACTTTTTATATTGTGTAGGGTCAATCCACTCAAAAGCATCATGATCGCCACTCACCGCGACATCCTCGGAAGATGCACTGCATTCAAAAAACATTCCTACAATCTGCCACTCTTCTCCGCGAACTACAGGCCTCCATTCATTTACCACAATCGGCCTCTTAATCTTTATTTCGAGTCCCGTCTCCTCCATGACTTCGCGCCTCAACGCATCATCAAAACGCTCTCCGGGCTTCAACCGGCCTCCGGGAAGATCAAAACGCCCTTGATTAGTGCCGTCCGTATACGACCCGGATTCTCGCAAAAGCAATACCTTGCCGTCGTGGAGGATAAATGCTTTTGTCGCGATAAAAAGTTTCGGCTCCATATTTTTAATTACGCTTTTTTTAGCCACTGGCCAGTATACGAATTCTTTACCTTCATTATATCCGCCGGCGTGCCTTCGGCAACGACCTCGCCGCCCTTGTCGCCTCCTTCTGGGCCGAGGTCGATTATCCAATGCGCATTTCTCAAAACGTCGAGATTGTGCTCGATCACGAGAACGGAATTTCCACGCTCGACAAGCGTATGCAAAACTCGCAAGAGCTTCGCAGTATCTTCAAAATGAAGCCCGGTCGTCGGCTCGTCAAGAATATAAAATGTCATTCCCGTGTCGCGGCGCGAAAGTTCGGTCGCAAGCTTTGTCCGCTGGGCCTCGCCTCCGGAAAGCGTGGGTGCGGGCTGGCCGAGCTTTACATAGCCCAAGCCGACTTCCCAGAGCGTATCGAGCTTTGCCTTGATCCCAGGAACGCGTAAGAAAAACTCGCGTGCGTCTTCAACGGTCATATCAAGAACATCCGCGATATTTTTTCCGTTATATTCGATGTCCAGCGCCTCCCGATTGTATCGCTTTCCGCGACACTCCTCGCACTCGACGTAGACGTCGGGCAAAAAATACATCTCGATTTTTTTCACCCCCTGGCCTTCACATGCCTCGCACCTCCCGCCTTTTACGTTAAACGAAAATCTTCCCGGCCCGTATCCGCGGGAACGCGCATCAAAGGTTGACGCAAAGACCCCACGAATGAATCCGAACGCGCCCGTGTATGTCGCAGGATTTGAACGCGGAGTCCGGCCGATCGGCGATTGATCCACAACAACGGCTTTATTGATAAGCTCGATTCCCTCAATTTCTTTATGTTTTCCGGGAATCGCGTGCGCTCCGTAAAATTCAGCAACGAGCGCGCGCGAAAGAATATCGTTGATAAGAGTTGACTTCCCGGAGCCGGAGACGCCCGAAACACAGACAAATTTCCCCAGAGGAATTTTTACGTCTATATTTTTGAGGTTATGTTCTTCTGCGCCGCGTATCGTAAGATATTTTCCTTCGTCCCGGATGTGAAATTTTTTCGAAAAATCAATTTTCTTTTTTCCAGAAAGATAGTCGGCGGTGAGCGTATCTGCTTTGAGGATCTCTTTTGCCGTTCCCTCAAAAATAACAGAGCCGCCGTGCCTGCCCGCACCCGGACCCAAATCAATAATCCAGTCGGCCTCTCGCATGGTTTCGGCGTCGTGCTCAACGACAATAATCGTATTCCCGATATCTCGAAGGTTTTTAAGCGTTTGTATGAGCCGCGCGTGGTCGCGCGCATGGAGCCCAATCGATGGCTCATCCAAAATATATATGATCCCTGTGAGACGCGATCCGATCTGGGTCGCGAGCTTGATTCGCTGGGCCTCACCTCCCGCAAGGGTCGTTGATTCGCGGGAAAGAGTAAGATACTCAAGACCTACGTCCTTCAAAAACGTAAGCCGCTTTGATATCTCCCGTATCAGCGGGAGTGCCACCAGAAACTCCGACGACCCGAGAACACCTTTTTTGTTTGCGCTAAGCTCCCGAAAATATTCTTCGGCTTTTTCTACGGTCCGGTCGCTCACGGAGGCAATATTTTCATCCCCGATTTTTACGCCGAGCGCTTCCGGTCGGAGCCGCTTGCCATTACACGACTCGCAGACCTTAATCACCATATATTTTTCAATCTCTGCCCGGGTGAAATCAGAATCAGTGTCTTTCCACCGTCGCTTCAGATTCGGAATCACCCCTTCAAAAGCATTCTCCGGCTTTTCCTCGCCCTCGACAAAATCTTCAACGCTTTTTTCACCGTTCAAAATGACGTCGACAACTTTCGAAGGCAGATTTTCCAGAGACGTATTCAAAGAAAATTTGTACCGGGCTGCCAAGTCGTCAAGAATCCACCAGTACCACGACTGCCTGCCCAAGCGGTGGGACGCCGATGCCCACGGCCGGATTGCGCCTTCCGCGATCGTCAGGCGCTTGTTGGGAATCACGAGCTCCGACTGAACCTCAAGGACCGAACCGAGGCCGGTGCAGGCGGAGCAAGCGCCGTAGGGCGAGTTAAACGAAAAAGTCCGAGGCTCGATCTCCGGGAGGTTTACACCGCACTCGGCGCACGCGAAATGCTGGGAATAGAGCATTTCTTCTACGTCTTTTTTCCCCGCCGACGCCACACTCGCAATCATTATCCCTTTCCCGATTTTGAGCGCGGTCTCCACAGAATCGCGGATCCGCGGTCGCTCAATATCAGAATCAGGAGAAAAACGGTCAACCACGACCTCAAGCGTATGCTTTCGCTTCTTGTCAACCGCATGAGCAAAAAAATCATCGATGAGCATAATCGCTCCGTCAAAGCGGACCCGCAAAAAACCAGCGGCCTTTACTTCCTCGGCTAAAGCCCGATGCTCTCCTTTTTTCCCCTGAACAAGCGGAGCAAGAATTGCAACCTCCGCACGCTGCGGGAATTTTGTAAGCGAGGCAATAATATGGTCCACGGACTGCTTTTTTACGGGCTTGCCGCAATTCGGACAATGAGGGCGGCCTACGCGCGCAAATAAAATGCGGAAATAATCATGGATCTCCGTAATGGTTCCCACGGTTGAGCGCGGATTTTTTGAAATTGATTTCTGGTCTATGGAAATCGCGGGAGAAAGACCTTCGATGGATTCAACATCGGGTTTGTCTTTTACTCCCAAGAATTGCCGCGCGTAGCTTGAGAGCGACTCGACGTAGCGGCGCTCCGCCTCGGCGTAAATTGTATCAAACGCCAAAGACGACTTTCCGGAGCCGGAAAGTCCGGTGATCACAACAAATTTCCCTTTCGGAATATCGAGGTCAATATTTTTCAGATTGTGCACCCTCGCGCCCCGAATCCGTATGACGCCGCCAAAACCGCCTTTTGAAGAGAAATTCTTTTTCATTGACAACCCATGATATACTGTTTTCGACAAAAAGGCAAGAAAACGATGTCCTTAAAATCCGGGCCGGAAAATGCTATTATTCCAGCTGATTATGGCCATCCAAAAACTGCCGAAAAAAGCGCCGAATACGCCGGGTGTATATATATTCCGCCGCGGGAAAATCGCTATCTACGTCGGCAAAGCCGAGAATCTGCGAAAACGGCTTGCTTCGTATTTCCGGAAAAACGCAGGCGCAAAAGTTGAATCGCTTCGCGAGGAAGCAACCCGGCTTGAATGGAACGAACTCTCTTCTGACATCGAAGCCCTCATCAAAGAATCAGAGCTCATCAAAAAATACCGGCCGAAATATAACATTTTGATGCGGGACGACAAAAATTATTTCTATGTCGGATTTTCCCAAGATGAATTTCCGAAAATTTTCATAACCCACCAGCCATTTCGCACTGAAAATTGCAAATTGAAAATTGAAAATTCTTCGTATGTTGGTCCTTTCACATCCGGCTCCGCGCTCTATCAAACCCTGAAAATACTACGGCGCATTTTCCCCTATTGCACATGCAAAAAATTCCATACGCGGCCGTGCCTCAATGCCCAAATAAGCCGCTGCCCCGGATTTTGCTGCTATTCACCACCGATAGTTAATCCATTTAAAACACGATCGTATTTTAAATGGCAGAACGAGTACCACCGGAATATACAAAATATCACCGCTGTGCTTTGCGGAAAGAAAAAAACATTGATTCGCAAATTGAGGAAAGAAATGCGCGAAGCCGCAAAAAAGGAGGAGTTCGAGCGCGCGGCGGAACTCCAAAAACAAATCGAAGGAATTGAGAATATATTTCTACATCGAATGTTTCTGGATCACGCGCTTGCAAAACAGCGGCGAGGCCACGACTGGCAAAAAATTGAGCGGACGATTCAGGCGCTTTTCGGGACAATGCGGCGAATACGCCGCGTCGAAGGATACGATATATCAAATATCTCCGGTACTGCCGCAACCGGATCCATGGCCGTATTTGTGGATGGCGCCCCATCGAAAAATAATTACCGAAAGTTTAAAATAAAGACAGTAACGGGCATAAGCGATGTTGATATGCATCGAGAGGTCTTAAACCGTAGATTTAGGCATTCCGACGGATGGGGCACGCCCGATCTTTTGCTCATCGACGGCGGAAAGCCGCAAGTGAGTGCCGCTCTCCAAGCGCTTCAGATGCGAAAGGTCAAAGGGATACTCCTTGCCGGACTCGCGAAGCGGGAGGAAGAATTATTCCTGCCCGGACGCAGAGATCCGATTCGCCTTGACTTTCTCCCCGCGCACACCTCGCATTTTTTCCAGCACGTTCGTGATGAATCACACCGCTTCGCAAAAAAATATCACCATAAATTGCGGGAAATTTCGTATCGAAATGAATCCCGTTAGAAGTCGGGATAGCTTCCATACAGAATCAATCAAGAGAGGATCAACTTTGTTACTCCGATAGCAAGAGAGAATCAAACTTCTAACGGGATGAAAACAAAAAAATCAAAAAGTGAAAAACGCGCTTCAAAAAAGAAAAAACGCC
>CAZVQM010000033.1:0-6598 GCA_964629265.1 uncultured Candidatus Saccharibacteria bacterium
CGGAAGGGAATATTTCTCTCGCGCATGACGCCGGGGAAGCCCGGTTTTTTATTTGTCTGCCCAAGAGGGCGAGCCGCAGGCGAAGGCCGATTGGTTTAGAGACAAATAACCCCGCACTAATTTTGGCAATTCATTGGTGATGGGGTATTGTAAGCCGAAGGCGTCGCCGCGGGATGAATCATTAAAGATGGAAGGATCAAACCGAAATTAGTGCGGGGTAGCCACAATTGTAAGAAATATGAAGTTTCTTCTCGGCGAAAAACTACATATGACGCAGGTATTCGACGACAAAGGGAACGTTATTCCGGTGACGCTTGTTGAAGCGCGCCCGAATGTTGTTCTCGCTGTTCGTACAAAGGAAAGAGACGGCTATCAAGCGGTTCAAGTTGGATTTGGCGCGCGCAAAGAAAAAAATATCCGGAAACCCCAGAGAGGACACTTCAAGGAGTTGGGAGCGTTTCAATACGTGCGGGAATTCCGGACCGAGGACGCGCCGGAGCGCGGCACGGCGATCGATGTCACTCAATTTTCTGAAGGAGACGTGGTGAAGGTAAGCGGTGTTTCAAAATCAAAAGGATTTCAAGGTGTGGTAAAAAGACATGGTTTTCATGGCGCGCCGGCAAGCCACGGGACAAAGCACGCGCACCGCGAGCCCGGGTCTATCGGCGGAGGCGGAGGTCGCGCCGGAGGTCGCGTTGTCAAAGGCATGAAAATGGCAGGGCGCATGGGAGGCGAGCGCGTATCGGTACGGAATGTGAAGATTATAAAGATTGATTCGGAAAGCGGAATTGTGGCGATTTCGGGCGCGGTGCCGGGCAGACGCGGAACGCTTTTAGAAATTCGCGGATAATATATGGAATTTCCTGTATACAACAAGGACGGAAAAGAGGTTGGGAAGGCGTCGCTTTCCGATGCGGTATTTGGATTGAAGTGGAATTCTGATCTGGTGCATCAAGTCGTGATTGGGCAGGCTGCAAACCAGCGCCAGGGAACCGCGCACGCAAAGGGCAGAAGCGAAGTCCGGGGCGGCGGGAGAAAGCCGTGGAAGCAAAAGGGGACCGGAAGAGCGCGCCATGGGTCTATTCGTTCGCCCCTGTGGAAAGGCGGTGGCGTTACCCACGGGCCTTTGGCAGAAAAAAACTACGAAAAAAAGATAAACAGAAGGATGGCTAAAAAGGCGCTTTTTACGGTTCTTTCCCAAAAGGCGCGGGAGAATGAAATTTTGATTCTTGACGATCTTTCGATCCCTGAGGCAAAGACAAAACGCGCCGCGGAATTTTTTTCGAATTTTGCAAATGCCTCACGGAAAAAAATTCTAAAGGGAAATGGCGTTTTGGTCCTTACTCACGGGAAGGACGATGTGGCGTATCGCGCGATACGAAATCTCCCGTATGCCGCGGTGAGCGAAGCGCGGAACATAAACGCCCGCGCGGCGCTCGAGTATACATATATTTTTATGCCACGAGCGGCTGCGGAGGCGTTTAAAAAATAAATCCATCCATGGCGTTTTTCAACAAATTTTTGAAAAAGAGAAAGACCGGTGAGACGCAGGAAAATCGAAAACCGGTCGAACGGAAAACCGATGAAGCGACGGAGAAGTCCGAGCGCACGGCTCCCGTCCGTTTCGGTGCCGCGTCTTTGATCAAGCGCGCTCATGTCACGGAGAAAACATCCGCGGGCGGCGTCGGAGGAAAATACACGTTTGTTGTCTCGCAGAGCGCAAACAAAGACGAGGTCGCGCGCGCGGTCAAAGCGAGATACGGCGTCACGGTACGCGACGTGAACATTCTTTCGATGCCCGGGAAGATGCGGAGGCGCGGACGGCAAATCGGATGGCGGGCGGGGTTTAAAAAAGCGGTTGTGACATTGAAGGAAGGCGAGACCATTACTATGCAATAAGGGCTTTGTCTCAATTTTCGATCCGCCAACCGGCGGAGAAGAAAATTGAGGAACAAAACCTTACCCCGTTAGATAAGAACTATGAAATTACAAGAGAAACAACAGAATAAGGAGAATATGACTCTTTGGGAAAAAGAATCACGGTTTTTATCTAACGGGGTGCTCAATGGTGTAGAAAAATTTACTACGCTTTGGGCTTGTAAATTTTAACACCATTGGCATGAAAAAGTATAATCCAACATCAGCAGCAAGGCGCCAAATGGAAGTAGTTGATTGGAAGGCGACTTTGACCCGGAAAGATCCCCATAAGGCGCTTACGTCTGGATTCCATCGGAGTCATGGGCGCAATGCCTTCGGAAGAATTACAACGCGCCATAAAGGGGGTGGCGCGAAACGCCTTTGGCGGGAGATTGATTTTTACTACGATAAAGTGGGGATTCCCGGCCGCGTGGAGTCGCTCGAATATGATCCGAACCGAACGAGTTTTATCGCACTCCTCGGCTACCAGGATGGTGAAAAGCGCTATGTCCTTGCTCCCCGGGGAATGAAAGTCGGGGACACGGTCGTAACGGCAGAAAACGCAAGCGTCGAAATCGGGAATCGCTTGCCGCTTAAAAATATTCCAATAGGAACTATTGTGTATAATATTGAGATTGAATCAGGCCGCGGAGCGCAGATGGCGCGGTCCGCCGGGTCCGGAGCTATTATTATTGCGCAGGAAGGCGGCTACACGAACATTCAGCTCCCGTCAAAGGAGGTCCGTATGGTGCGTTCGGGTAATTGGGCGTCTATCGGTACTTTATCAAATCCCGAGCACTCGCTTATGACAATAGGAAAAGCGGGTCGAGCGCGCCACATGGGTATTCGTCCGACTGTCCGGGGGACCGCCATGAATCCGGTTGACCATCCGCATGGAGGCGGGGAGGGCCGGACTCTCACGGGCCGCAGGCGGGGTCCCGCAACACCGTGGGGCAAGCCCGCGCGCGGCGTCAAAACGCGGAACAGACGGAAAAAGTCGAATGTATTTATTGTGTCCAGACGAAGAAAATAAACAATGACTCGCAGTCTTAAAAAAGGGCCGTATATTCATCCAGCGCTTGTAAAGCACATGTCCCGCGTATCACCGGGCTCAAAAACCGTTATCAAGACATGGTCCCGCGATTCTGTGATAACGCCCGAGATGGTTGGCTATACATTTGGCGTGCACAACGGCCGTGCATTCATCGAGGTGAAAGCAATGGAGGATATGGTCGGGCACCACCTGGGCGAGTTCGCGCCGACGCGCAAATTCATCCGCCACGGCGGCAAGATGCAAAAAGAGATTGAACAGAAGGTCCAGGAAACAGCAAAACAATAACATCCGTGAATGAAATCACTGCAGAATTGAATTATGTCGCGATTGCGCCCCGGAAGGTCCGGCTCGTCGCGGATATGATTAGGGGAATGGACGTCGCGCGCGCCGAAACCCAGCTCCTTTTTTTGACCAAGCGCGCCTCGCATCCATTGGCGAAGCTTTTGAAGTCGGCGGTTGCAAACGCAAAGAATAATTTCCGTGTCGACGAGAGCGATTTAATAGTACAGCGCATTACCGTGGACGGGGGACCGGTCGGAAAGCGGACCCGCGCGCGCGCCTTCGGCCGGGCGGCCCGCATCAGAAAGCGGACAAGCCATGTCACCTTAGTGCTCGGCACAAGAAGTTCAAAATTAAAAAATCAAAATTAAAAATGATAATGCAAAATTTAAAAAGAGCAAATTTTACGATCTATCGCGAAGCCGCATTCGATGCGGCGAAGCGATACCTAAATTTTGCATTTTAAGCTTTACATTTTACATTTGAGCGATAGCGAATATGACCCACCGAGTACATCCATACATATTCAGAATCGGCAGAACGACGACGTGGAAATCGCGCTGGTTTGACATGAAAAATTTCGCCGGAAATTTGCGGGAAGACACGCTTCTTCGCGAGTGGCTTGAGAAAAAGCTTCGCGCCGCCCACATTGAGAAAATAGAGATTGAACGCTCGCCGAATCTCATGCACGTCATCGTGAGTACGTCGCGCCCGGGGATTTTAATCGGGCGCGGAGGGACGGGAGCGGAGGATTTGAAAAATCAAATCAAGAAGAAGCTTTTTGATGTACGCACGCGCTTTAAAGCCGCGACAAAGCCCCACGAGGTCCGCCTCTCGATCGAAGAGGTTCGATCGCCCGAGACGCACGCCGCGATCGCAGCACAGATGATTGTTGACGATATAGAAAAACGGTTCCCCTTTCGGCGCGTTTTGAAGCAGTCGATTGAAAAGATTTCGGCGTCTCGGGAGGTGAAGGGCGTCAAGGTTTCATTAAAGGGCCGGCTTGACGGATCGGAGATGGCCCGCTACGAAAAGCTTCGGAAGGGGCGGATTCCTTTGCAGACGATTCGTGCAAATGTCGACTACGCCGAGCGGACCGCCTACACGACGTACGGGACAATCGGCGTTAAGGTTTGGATTTATAAAGGAGATGTATTTGATAGTTCAAAATTAAAAGATCAAAGTTAAAAATGACAATGCAAAATTCAAAATTGGGAGATTCTAGAATTTATCGCGAAGCCGCATTTGATGCGGCGGAGCGATACCTAAATTTTGCATTTTGAATTTGAGTGATAGCGAATATGTTGCAGCCCAAAAAGGTCAAGCATCGAAAGTGGCAGAAGGGCGTTTCCCGCGGCATTGAAACCCGGGGGACCGAGCTTGCGTTTGGATCGTACGGTCTCAAGTCGCTCGAGGCGCGGTGGATCACCTCGCGCCAAATTGAGGCGGCGAGGCGAGCCATGACCCGTTACGTCCAGAAGGGCGGAAAGATCTGGATCCGAATTTTTCCCGACAAGCCGATTACGAAAAAGCCACCGGAGGTGACATTAGGGGGAGGGAAAGGCGCGGTTGATCACTACGTTGCCGCGATAAAGCCCGGCAGGATTTTATTTGAAATGGACGGCATTCCGAAAGAGATCGCCCAGGAGGCGATGCGCCGCGCAGCGCACAAATTACCGGTTAAGACGAAGTTCGTGAAAAAATAAAGCCATGAAATCGAAGGATTATGCACAAAGGACCAAGATCGAACTTTCCGAGCTTCTCGTCGAGCGCAGAGCCCGGGCGGAAGAGCTTTCGTTCCTCTTGTCACAGAAGAAAGTGAAGAACGTGAAGGAGCTCCGGGAAGTAAGAAAAGACGTCGCGCGCATATTAACCGTTTTACAAAAAGAATATACACTATGAGGCGCTTGAAAGGAATTGTCATATCGAATAAAATGTCCCGCACCGCGGTCATTCGCATCGATCGGCTCGAAGAACATTCGAAATACCGAAAATATTTTCGCACATCGCGTACATTAAAAGCCCACGATGAGGGGAGCGAGGCGAAAATCGGCGATGTAGTTATCATTGAAGAAACGCGTCCTCTGTCAAAGGATAAGCGATGGCGCATTGTCGAGCGCCACCCACGCGAGCCCGAGCTCGGCGACGAAGAAGAGAAGGACGAAGTAAAGTAACCGACACGCATGATCCAGCTTCGAAGCATCTTAAAAGTCGCGGATAATTCCGGAGCGCGAGTGCTCCAAGTTATTCGGGTTTTGGGAGGATCAAGCCGACGCTATGCGCGCCTGGGCGATATCGTGGTTGCATCGGTGAAGTCAGCAGAGCCCCGCAAGCAGGTAAAAAAGAAAGACGTTGTCCGCGCGGTCGTCACAAGGACCCGCGCGCCTTTTCGGCGCGCGGACGGATCGTACATCCGCTTTGACGATAACGCCGCGATCATCGTTGACGGCGTTGAGCCGAAAGGCGGACGCATTTTCGGGCCCGTGCCGCGCGAGCTTCGCGACCGCGGATTTTCAAAAATAATTTCTCTTGCACAAGAGGTTGTGTAGTGAGATATCAATCATGAACCTGAAAAAAGGCGACAAAGTAAAAATTATTTCGGGAAACGACAGAGGAAAAGAAGGAAAAATCCTCGAGGTTTTTCCCGAGGACGGGCGAATCATGGTTGACGGCGTGAATATAAAAAAGAAGCATGCGCGTCCGCGCCGCCAGGGCCAGAAAGGGGAGCGGATAGAAAAACCCGCGCCGTTTGAAGCGTCTCGCGCGATGATCGTCTGCGGGGCATGCGGCGGTGCGACTCGTATTGGTATTCGTTTGGAGGGCGGAAAAAAGGTCCGCGAGTGCAAGAAATGCAAAGGCGATATATAACCATGATGACATTTGAAGAAAAATATAAAAATAAAGTTGTGCCCGCGATGCGCACAAAGTTCGGATATAAAAATATCATGGCGATTCCCCGCGTGTGGAAAGTTGTCGTAAACTGCGGCGTCGGGAAGATCCGCGAGGAAAAGGAGCGCGATGAATTACAGAAGTTTCTCGCGCTCATCACTGGCCAGAAGCCCGCCCCGCGAGCAGCAAAAAAAGCGATAGCATCTTTCAAAACGCGTCAGGGTCTTGTCATCGGATATCAGGTTACCCTTCGCGGAAAACGCATGTATGACTTTCTGTCGCGGCTCGTGAATATTGCGCTTCCCCGCACTCGCGACTTTCGAGGGATTGATCCGAAATCATTCGATCCGAAGGGAAATTTGACAATTGGCATAAAAGAACATATAGTATTTCCCGAGATGATCGGTGAGGATTACCGGTTTTAATCGGAGAAGTTCGATGCCCTCTTCCCGTTTCTTT
>CAZVQM010000034.1:0-6538 GCA_964629265.1 uncultured Candidatus Saccharibacteria bacterium
AAAATTCAAAGAAGCGCTCCTCGCCCTCTCGATCGAAACCGTCTATTCAAAAGACGAGATTCTCGAATTTTATTTAAACCAGATTCCGTACGGCTCAAATGCGTACGGCGTCTCGGCCGCAGCCCAAATCTATTTCTCAAAACCCGTTGCCGACCTTACGCTCGCGGAGTCGGCGATCCTCGCGTCGCTCGTCAAGGCGCCGACGTACTATTTTTCCCGCAAAGAAGAGCTTTTGGAACGCAAAAATTCTATTATAGACCGAATGCGGGAGCAGGGACTTATCACGGGTCCGGAGGCCGCTGCGGCGAAAAAAGAAAATGTTCTGTTCAGCCTTCACCCCCAGTCAATCATCGCGCCGCATTTTGTCCTCTACGTCCGGGATCTTCTCAGCGAAAAATACGGCGAGGAGTTTGTTGAAGCCGGTGGGCTCCGGGTTGTAACGTCACTTGACGCCGGACTCCAAAAAAAAGCGGAAGCGGCGGTCGCGGCTGGAGCAGAAAGAAATGAACCCTTGGGTGTATATAACGCGAGCTTGGTCGCGATAAATCCAAAAACCGGCGAGATTCTCGCGATGGTTGGTTCGCGGAGCTACTGGGACGCGCCCAAGCCGCAGGGCTGCGTGCCGGGGGTTTCTTGCAAATTCGACCCGCACGTGAATGTCTCGCTCCGGGCTCGCCAACCGGGCTCGGCGTTTAAGCCGTTTGTCTACGCAACCGCGTTTAAAAAAGGATATACTCCGGAAACCGTTCTCTTGGACGTTCCGACGGAATTTAACCCCCGATGCACTTCGGACGGAACTCCCGGCCCCGCGCTTCGCGATCCGGAGACGTGCTACCACCCGCAAAACTATGATAAGAAATTCCTTGGTCCGGTCTCGCTTCGCGAAGCGCTCGCCCAGAGTAGAAATGTGCCATCGGTAAAGCTCCTATACCTCGCAAGGATACAAGATTCCATAGAAACCGCATCGGCCGCGGGAATAACAACACTAACCGATCCAGATCGATACGGCCTCTCCCTTGTGCTTGGCGGCGCCGAAGTTACCCTTCTTGAAATGACGTCCGCGTTCGGCGTTTTTGCCCAAGACGGCATTTTATACCCGAAGACCGCGATTCTCCGCGTCGAGGACGCTAAGGGAAAAATTCTGGAAGAACAAAAGCCGAGAGGAAGCGCGGTCCTTGATACGCAAACAGCGCGGCTCATCACAGATATTCTGTCGGACAACGTTGCGCGTACGCCGGTCTTCGGCCCCACGAGTGCTCTCTTTTTCCCCGACAGAACCGTTGCCGTTAAAACCGGAACAACGCAGGACTACCGGGATGCGTGGGTCGTGGGGTATACGCCGTCCATTGTTGCCGGCGTATGGGTTGGAAATAATGACAATTCAACGATTGATCGCGAGCGGCTGTCGGCGATGGTTGCCGCTCCAATTTGGCATGAATTTTTAAATGGGTTTTTTGAAACATCGCCGCCGGAGGATTTCGTTCCTCCGGAAAAGGAGAATCCGGAAAAACCCGTTCTCCGCGGAGTATACCGGGCGGGCCCCATAGTAAAAATCGACTCGCTTACGGGACGCCTTGCGACGGACTTTACCCCCCCGGAACTTGTGCGCGAAAAAGCATACGGCCCCCTCGCGACAATCCTTATGTTTATTAATAAAGAAGACCCTCTGGGGAATCCGCCAGAAAACCCATGGAGCGATCCGCAGTATAAAAACTGGCAGGAGGGGGTTCGGTCGTGGGCGTCTCAAAACGCGCCACGGGAAGAATCCCCTCCAACGACTGTTGATACGGTACACGCGCCGGAAAACCAACCGAAAATTTCTTTTCCTTCCCTCCCACCGGGCGGCGTTTCCCCCCTTTCTCCTCGCGAGATCGAGGTGAATGTTAGCGCTGTTTTTTCTCTTCGCGAAGTTTCTTTTTTCGTAGACGACGTTTTGCGGGGAGCGAAAACAGCGCCGCCTTTAGGGCCCTCTTCTTTTCCCCTCCCTACTCCTCTCCTACCGGGATCCCACACGCTTCGCGCTGTTGCCTACGATGTTTTCGGGAATAAGGGAGTTGAGGAAGTGTCACTAACCATTCTTTCTCAATAACTTTCTACGTCAGCCGAATTGGCATAATGACATAGGAGAACGACGCGTCGCTTTTGTTTCGGAGAAGCGCGGGCGCATTTGCGTCGTTTGCTCCGAAAAAAAGTTCATCTTCGCTTGTCCCCCAAACCCCGTCTAATAAAAACCTGTAATTAAAATTTATAGCGAGTGGCTTGCCAGTGAGCTCGCAGGGAAGCGAAATTGTCGTAAGTCCGATCTCGGCATTCTCCGCTTTAATCTCAACTTTTTTTGGTGAGAATGTGAGGTGAACGTCTTGTAGCCTTGACGAGAATATGCTTGAGGAGCGTATTGCATTCGCAAACTCGTTTTTCGGGAGAAATAGCGAAGTGGAAAACGACTTAGGGATTATTGCGGAGTATTCGGGGAACATGCCGTCAATAAGGCGCGACAGAATCCGGACGTCTCCAGTTGAGATTTCTATTTGATTTTCTCCAAGAGAGAGTGCTACCCCGCGCTCATACCCGCCGAAAATCCGCACTATCTCTTGTCCTATTTTCCCGGGAAGAATGAATGTTTTTGCTTCGACTTCTCCGTCGGGTATTTTTATTTTTTTCTCGGCGAGGCGAAAGGTGTCTGTTGCGGCAAGGGTGAGTTCTTTGGGCGCAATTTTAAAAAAGATGCCGTTTAGTTCCGGTTTAAATTCGGATATTGAAACCGCGGGAAGAATTTTTGCGATTCCGTCAACGAGCGCAAGAGACGAAAATGTGTATGTGTGTGTTTTTTTTATTTTAGGGATAAGGGGAAAATCGTCTGACCGCACTCCGATTATTTTCCCCTCGCGAGACGTTGTTTTCACCACAAGTGTTTCTTGTTTCCCCTCGAGGTCGATATTTTCTTCTTGGATGGATTGGATGACTTGAGTGAGAACTTTTGCGGGAACAGCTACTTTCCCGGGTGATTGAATTTTTGCTGGAACCGATACTTGAACCGCGTATTCAAGGTTTGTCGCGGTTATAATAAGGGTATTATTGGCGGCCTCAATAAGAATAGTGTTTAAAGCTGGGAGATTTATATTTTTTCCCGTAAATCTCTCTGCAAGAGAGATGCTGTATTCAAAAACTTCTTTTGCACATATCGCCTTCATAGACCGTATGAATAATAAATAATTTTATATATATCTTTTACTATTATTATGCGTGAATAAAAAGGGGATAGGAATATACACTCCGTAATCATTACTCTGTATCGCTTTTTTAAAAATAGGAAAACGTGTGAATAAAAATTATTCGCTAAAAATTCGTTCTTTTATTAAGCGGATTTCTTCTTCTAATTCAAAGTTTCTCTTCAGTTCTTCCGCAATTTTTTCACAGGAATGAATCGCTGTTGTGTGGTCTCTTCCACCAAACCGGTCGCCAATAGAAGGGTATGAATATTTCAGTTCGTCCCGCATTAAATACATAGCAATTTGTCGGGGTCTGACAAAATCTTTTTTTCGCGAACTATTTACCAAGTCCCGCTCTTTTATCTCATAAAAATCGCACACCACTTTTATGATTTTCTTTCCTGAAACGAATTTTTTCGGGGCGAGGGCGTGGGTGACAAGAATTTTTTCAACGCTTTCCTTTGTGACGGGAGAATTCGAAAGTTTTGAATGTATAACGATTTTATTCAAAACACCCTCAAGTTCCCTAATGTTTGTCTTTATCCTTTCCGCGACGAGGCGGAGGGCGTCCTCCGGGACCACGACCCCCTTTTCATCCGCTTTTGTTTTTATAATTAAAAAGCGGGTTTCGACGTCGGGGGTCCCTACGTCCGCGATCATTCCACCCTCAAAGCGCGAACGGAGACGCTCTTCAAGGGTTGAAATTGCCTGGGGGGGGCGGTCGGAGGATATGATAATCTGTTTATTTTTTTCGTAGAGCGCATTAAATGTGTGGAAAAATTCTTCCTGCATTTTTTCCGTTCGCGCCATAAATTGAATGTCATCCATAATTAAAAGATCGACGGAACGGTATTTTTCTTTTAGGTTGTTCATTTCTTGGTTCCTGAGAGCATCGACAACCTCACCCATATACTTTTCCGACGAGACATACCGCACCTTTTTTTGGGCGTTCTGGCGCAATACTTCATTTCCAATCGCTTGGATTAAGTGGGTCTTCCCCAAGCCTACGCCGCCGTATATAAAAAGCGGGTTGTAGCTTGTCCCTGGATTTTTAATAATCGACTGCGCCGCGGCGTAGGCAAGCTCGTTGAAAGATCCCACGATAAAATTAGAAAACGAATAGCGCGGGTTTAAATTCGTTTCTGGGTTGACGGAAAGCTCTCGGATCGAAAGGTCGTCCGACAAGGGAGTGCCGTCAGCCGGCGAGTGGCGCTTCTTTACCGGGTCTTTTGCGAGCGGCGCATGCCCAGAGCGCTCGGGTCTCGCTATTAAGTACGACACGTCTTTTATCTCAGGCGTTATCTCCCGGAGGGCGTGGAGGATGAATTTGTGGTATTTATTCTGAAGCCACTCTTTCACGAAGCCGTTCGGAACAAAAACGGTGGCGAGGCCGCCTTCTATTCCCGCAATACCCGTTTCCTGAAACCACGTGAGGAAGTTCGGGCGCGAGATTGAGGGTTCAAGTTTTGCAAGCGCGGCTTGCCACAGGTCGTTTTTTTCCATAAGAAAGGAGGGTGGGCGGATAAGGGAATTAGGTTCTAGAAAAAAATCCGGTTTTGTATATAATGGGTATTATACGCAAACAAAAAACATTCGCTACCGACCGATGTGGGGAAATACTGTTGAAGACATGTTAATTATCATATAGAGTAAAAGAAATGTAACCATAAGACGCAAACGCATGTCCGTTACCTATCAGCCGTCAAAAAGAAAAAGGAAGAAAACCCACGGATTTCGGGCGCGCATGAAGTCGCGAGCGGGAAAGCGCGTTCTCGAGCGCCGCCGCAAAAAAGGACGGGTGCGCCTCGGCGTGTAGTACTATATGGAGAAAGTGCATCGGCTGCGCGAACGAAAAGATTTTACACACCTTTTTCGCACTGGTCGAAGGGTTCATACGCCCTTTTTTTCTTTTGTCGTAGCGCCGTCAGACAAGAAGAGTGCGCGGGTCGCGTGCATTGTGTCGAAAAGCACTGTAAAATCGGCCGTCGTGCGCAATCGTCTTCGGCGGAGAATCAAAGCATGGTTTCGCCTCCGCGCACCGAGCGCCCGAGATCCCGTTGATATAGCAATTATTGTACAAAAACGCGCGGTTTGCGCTCCGCGAACACTGTTTTATGAAGAACTTAAGAAAGGAACAGAAAAAAGCGTTCGGTAGGCGCGCGGCGCGCGCGGCCGTACGGTTCTACCAGCTGGTGGGATCTCCCGACACCGGCCTTTTTCGGATGTTCATTCAGAGCGCGAGCGCTCTGTTTCCGAACGCCGGGTGTCGGTTTTTTCCTTCTTGTTCAGAGTACGCCCGTACGTCGGTTAGTCAATATGGACTTTTTCGCGGGAGCGTGATGTCGCTTACGCGCGTTGCGTCCTGCAATCCGTTTTCCCGTGGAGGGTACGATCCTGTCCCACGCCGCAGTCGAGAAAAGCGCCGCAACGCAATACGTACCGAACTATGAGCAGTTTTCTTTCTCTGTATACGGCAATTGTTTGGAGTCCTTTGTTTAATGGGCTTATATGGCTCTACGCGGTCATCCCCGTGAATGATTTTGGCATTGCGATAATAGCGTTCACGTTTGTCTTGCGCGTCCTCCTGCTCCCGCTTCACTGGAAAGCGAAAAAAGCCCAGCAAAACCTCTCGGCTCTGCAGCCGGAAGTGAAAAAAATTCAAGAGAAATTTAAAAATGACCGCGAGGGACAGGGCAAAGCCCTTATGGCGCTCTATTCGGAAAGAAAAGTAAATCCGTTTTCCGGGTGCTTCCCGATCCTCATTCAGCTTCCTATTCTCTTTGCCCTTTTCCAAATATTTCAGTCCGGATTTGACCCTGCTCTTTTGTCATATCTCTACTCATTTGTTCCGAACCCCGGAACGGTCAATCCGGTAGCGTTCGGATTTCTTGATCTTTCGAAGGGGAACGTCGCCCTCGGATTTTTCGCCGCACTCACCCAATATATTCAAACGAAAATTTCTCTTCCGCCGCCCGCGCCGCCGTCGGACAAGCCCGATTTTTCTCAAATCCTCCAAAAACAATCGCTCTACATGATTCCCCTTATGCTGTTGTTTTTCTCCTATTCACTCCCAGCGGCGGTGACGCTGTACTGGACAGTTTTGAATATTTTTGGTATTCTCCAAGACACCGTAATTGCGCGACTAACGAAAAAAACGCCGTAGAGAGGACCATGGAAACAGACATCCTCACGCAAAAAGTGCGGGAGTTCATAGAGCAAATGGGATTTGGCGATGACATCGAAGCCGTAGAGGGATTTCACGGCATGACCGTACGCATAAGCGTCCGGATGAAAAAGGACTCAAATCTTTTAATAGGAGAATACGGGAA
>CAZVQM010000035.1:0-3772 GCA_964629265.1 uncultured Candidatus Saccharibacteria bacterium
TAAATCGTGAAACGCGGTCGAAAAAATTTTCGATATGCTCCGCTTCTTCGGCGTATTGCGTGAGATACTGCCGAAGTTCACCAAGATCCACGTCAGCGATGGGAATCACAATAACGGAATTTATGATTGATTTCGTCTCGAGCGAGAGTTCCGCCTTCCCTTTTCTATCAAAAATCCAGAATGACTTCAAGTTGCGGTAGGAATAAAACTTTAAGCCCGCGGAAACTCCGTCTGGCGTCACGGAAAAAAGAAGTCGTCGGGGCGTTCGCAAAGAATAATATAAGAATAGGATCGCTGCAACAATGATGAACGCGATGAAAAAATAACTTCGGGCAATGACGCCGATTACGACAAGAAGAAACAAAAACGCTGCCGCGCCGCCGTACCAATACCCGCTTTTCGATATTTTCTCGTATTCATCCGTTTCCCACACTATTCCGTCATGCGCATCTTCCGCCGGCACAAATGCCTCTGGCGGCTCGTGCGATTCGGAATCATCCTCGTCCCGTCGCAACGTTTCATTCCTTACCGTATCCTCTTTTGCTTCCCGCTTTTTTTTAAGGTCAATGACATTTTCTTCCATGGAAAACAGTATACGCCGGAATACGCGTGTTTTCCAGAGAGATAAATAAAATCGGAAGCGGGAGGATTCGAACCTCCGAGAGGATTTCTCCCCAATTGGTTTTCAAGACCAACGCCATAAACCGCTCGGCCACGCTTCCAAATTTTTAGTGCAGGGAAGACCGGTGCAATCGTCCACTCTGCCACCCCACCTCATTTCTTCGAAGAAATAGTAGCAGATTTTCGCATTTTTGCAAAGAAAAAACCGCATTCGGGAGAATACGGCCTACGAAAACTTGTTGAGAACGAAAATTGCGTTTGCTCGGGCGAATTCAAAGGCCCAGAATGCCCGCTTCGCGATGGTTTCAAGCGCGACGATGTATCTGCCTTCGTGCGGCTCGCGGAGCTCTGCCAAGACCTCGCGGGAATAATCCGAATCCATAGACAAAAGGGTTTGGAATATTCCGCGAAGAGGCGAAGGCACAATATCCGGATAACACCGAATTACGTGCGCTTTCGAATCACTGGAAAGGTTTGGCACCGAGAGCCAGAGAACTTTTCGCGCAACATGGATCGGTGACTCAAGGATCTTCCGAAGAAAGTGAAAATACTCGTTCTCCGCCATCACGGGAAGTTCAACAATACCCTGGTCGAAGCGCAAGATCTTTCTCCGGAGATACCCGAGCACATCCTCGACTCTCGCCGATTGGGAATTCGCGCTATCGGACAAGCGAATGAATCGAAGCGGATCAGCTTTAATGACGAGATGGGTCTTTACTGCCTGCTCAAGGTGCCATGCGAACGAAGGACCAATGGTATGAATACCTTCCCGTGCAGAAACTTCATCCACGGGGATAAACTCAAGCGGAATATGACGCTTGCGAGCAGACGCCTGAAGTTGATGAAGCACTTCCGTAAGAGCCGGGCGCTCCATTCCATCGTACACAAGAAGACAATCAATATCGCTCCGCTCCATAAATCTCTCATTGAGTGCAGAGCCGAAGAGAACCGCGCCGAGAACTCCGTCGATACGCGAAAGCTCATGGCGAATCTCTTCGCACATATGGCCGAAGTCCTTAATATGAGGCACTTCCTTTCGCACGATCTCTCCCCACGAAAACACGCGTCCCATATATATTCCTCCATAAAGAGAACTTGTGGAGATAGTAAATCGAAAATGGGTGTGGTGTCAAACCCCGTCACTAAAATTTCGACTGGTTTCGTGCCGCCCTGATGAAGCTGGCGGGAAAGCGCTGGATTCCAAAACGATATGTCCATCAGTACCCGATGGAACCAACTGCGACTGTCGAAATTTAGTGCGGGGTCAACTAACACAGGGAACCCCCCGAATCATGAATCGCTCCGTGGGTGTACACTCGCAAAGCGCTTCACGCCAAAAGTAAAAAGATCCTTATAATTTCCTCAACTTTTTAAGTTCTTCAATTTCTCCCTCGAGATTTGCGCGAAGTTTTTCCTGTTCTTCCGGCGCTAAATCCTCAAAAATATTTTTCCAAAATTTCAATTCCTCTGCATCTTCGCCGAGATGTAGCAACTCGTCAATTATTTTTCCGATATCGTTGTTTTTTGCACCACTCATCATATCATGGTAATTTCCGGCCGCAATTCTTCAAGATATCTTTCTGCTTCTTTCCCTATTCGTCCTGCGTCTTGGATAAACTGTTCGCGTTTGTCTACAAAGTAGGATGCGGTTTTTTCAAGGAATCGAGACGCCTTCGGAAATTTTTCTTTGGTTCTATGCGCGATGTCCCGCATTACTTCAGGACCGAATTCAACGTTCGCAACAATACCCGCAGCGCCTCGCAGGGCGAGCGCCGCATCTGGCGTACCAAATACCGCCAATACATATGAGAGCGCGATCCCGCCCGAAATCAACATATAGTCGAAACGCTTCCGCAGAGTCAATTTTTCATTGCTTAACGTTTTCCCCAACATACCCTCGATCGCGAGTTTAGGGACGTCAATTCCCGGCATGAAGTTCATGGCAACATCAACTGTTCGAGACGTTATGAAGTCCCTCAATAATTCCAACCGCCCTCTTTTATGCCGCTCCATCACCTCTCTATGTTCCGGAGTTAACGCCAACTCCATATTCACGGTTATCGATTCCGAAGACGGTATCTCGGTCTCTTCAGTGGGTTTTCTTTTCTCAAATGACGCCATGGAATTCGAAACAATATTAGTATAGAGCCGCTTTATCTTCGCAATGCTCCGCGAAAAAATTGCCCGCTTGCTACGTAACGACCGATCTCCTGAATGTCTTGTATAAACTGATACCAAGGAGAATAAAGCCAAGAGGGGTTGTGATATATAGAACGTATAAATTTGTGGGTAGCACAATGCCTGAATTGTAGATGAGCGCCGCAATGATTGGGGATAAAAACAACGGGCTCGACTTTCGACTTCACTGACGGCACGCGGCTTTCACAAAACCGATGCCTGATTCAGCTATTGAGTTTTTGTTTTTATTGCCAAAATACCATAACAACAATTCTCTCTCTTTGACGAGAACAGAGGGGCCGCCGATAGCCCATTCATCCCACCGGCCTTTACGCGGGGACAAAATGGGATTTCGAGGGTCCTCTTGCCACTGTATGCCGTCCGTACTATAGGCATGGCCAATATGACCGCGCTGGAGAGCACAATTCTCGCAATACTCCGCTAGCTTAGCGCCGAAGTAAAAGAGGTGATACCCAAATTGAGGGTCGGGAACGACATTCACATGGCTTACCAAATAATCATTCCAGGAGTTACTCGTTCCTCGATCCAATACCTGTTCCGGCATTCGGTCCCAGCGGATTCCGTCGGTTGATGTTGCGTTCCCGATGCGAAACGTAAGGAAATCGTCCCTTGTGCCGACAGCCGCGTACCACATCTTGTATATTTTCTCTTTAGAATCATATATGACGCTCGGCTCAAGCACTCCGCCGTTTGAACACGAACGCGGATCATTAGAATTCATGCAGGTCGGTAATTCCCATTGGTTTTTAGGTTCAAAGATTGGACCTTTCCCGTATTTTTTCCAACGGATTCCGTCGTTTGAAGTCGCAAGGCCGATTGCATAGTGATTACTTCCTTCCGGCGGTCTATTGCCGGTGTAATACATTCGATACTCTCCGGACGGAGTACGCATCACTGAAGCTGTCTCAACACCTGCTCCATCCCAATCGGCGGGAGACGTTATGAGGACGAG
>CAZVQM010000035.1:3782-6494 GCA_964629265.1 uncultured Candidatus Saccharibacteria bacterium
AATAACGCCCGCTGGAGATTTATTATCTTTCCAAACATTCCACTGAATACCATCAGTACTTTCCGCATACGCAATCCCGCCGTTGCCCCCGCCATCCGCATTGACCCGGCCGTCCGCGGCAGTGTACCACATGCGGAATTTATTCTGATCGTAAAGAATGGTAGGATCCCCGACAATGTTCCATGGGCTCAAATTGTCGCCTGTAGAAGTGCGGAGTGAATTATCAGAAACATATGACCAAGAACCAGGGAATGGACATAGTGCTTCTGTGCCAGACGATTGCTGCGAAGGTACCCCAGTTGACTCTTCTTCTTTCGAGTCATCTCCCCCGGAAAAGACAACTATGAATACAACAATGAAAAAAACTCCCCAGAACCATTTTCGCTTCCAAAAAGGTTTCTTTTCGAGAACGAAGGATTCAGGCAATGCCGTTTCCGGTTGTTCTGAAGATTTTTTAGGCCAGAAATACATTATGTTAAAATTTATGATTTAAAAAAATTGCCCGCTTGCTACGTAACGACCGATCTCCTGAATGTCTTGTATAAACTGATACCAAGGAGAATAAAGCCAAGAGGGGTTGTGATATATAGAACGTATAAATTTGTGGGTAGCACAATGCCTGAATTGTAGATGAGCGCCGCAATGATAGGCGCTAAGAATAGTAGGAAATAACTCCGGATTTTCGGTTGTCCAGAGAGGGATTCGAGAAAACCTGATGATTCTTCGCGATCACGATTCTTCTTAAGAGCGAAATACAAAATACCAAAGAGCACGGGAAGTACGGCCGCAAAGAGTCCGACCGCGGGAATCGTTACAAATATAAAGAACGCAAGCACCGGTACGGCGAGACCGGTTTTCTCCCAACGAGAAGTTGTAAATCCGCCCGGTCTATATTTGGAGAAGAAATGATAACTTATGGAAAGTAATAATACGGTGATTAACCCATGCAATAAATAGATATCGGGTGTTATCGCAATGGGAGGCGTTTCAAGCGCCCACGCGAGAGACCAGACCCCCCAAAAAATTCCAAGTCCGATTGAAAAAAAGATGATCTTCTTATAGTGATTCCCGTTCAAAAACATCATAACGAGATACCAGCCGATAAAGACACTGATGAACGCGTGCCACGCAAGGCCGGTCCAGGAAATCCCGATTGGAAAGGGCAAGCCCCCGCCGCCAAAAAGTGTCATTGCGATAACACCTTCCATAAGCCAGCCGAAAAATGCCCCGGCAAGAAACACAGCCCACCAAGCACGCACGCGGAAATGCTCAATTACGATCAGTATCAGATATGCGCTGTAAGAATAGAGGAGCCATCCGAAGAAATTCGAGATCAATGTGTCGCCCGGGTGCGGAAACGACCAAAAAACTCTCTCGCCGAAAAAGAAAAAAATATATCCAAGCGCCAAGCCAAGGATTATTCTTTGGATTAAAGTATTACGATGAGATTGTGCCTCGGTTGAATTCGAGATTCTGGTTTCCATATTTTTATGAAAAATTTCTTTTACCCTTATTGATAAATCCTTTTCGTTTTCCCTGTCCGCCAAAGCTCACCCTTGTGAGCGTCGACGGAAGCCGTTTTTTTGCCGTAGCTTGGCAAAAACCCGGGGCACATTTCTAGGTATAAAACGGAGACGAAAGGATTCGGTCACGAATAAATTTCCTGACGGAAATTTTTCGCGACCCCGGCTCGCGGCGCTCGCTTCTCCGCTTTCAGCGGAGAACTCACGCAACGCTGCGCCTTTCTCGTCCTTACGCACGCCAAGCAGTTGGCGTGCTCCGCCTCCTCAATTTCACTTCGTTCAATTTCGGAGGCGGAAGGATTCGAACCTTCGAAGGGGTTTAAAACCCTTAACACGTTAACACCGTGCCGCTTTGTTTTCGGCGCTGCTTGCCGAAAACCCTGGACGCTTTTATAGATACAGGGCGGAGGCGGAAGGATTCGAACCTTCGAAAGGATTTCTCCCTTAACATCTTAGCAGGATGCTGCCTTAAGCCACTCGGCCACGCCTCCGCCATGTATCCAATGCAAGGTGCGCCCGTTCAAAGCTACACTTCGAACCCACCGAGCCACGTCTCCAATCAAAAACATTATAGCAGGAAAAATAGAAGAAACTCAACTTTTTGTGCTATACTATCTCCATGCCCGGTAGTGAAAATTCGACCGGCGCATCGCGCCAAAAGTGAAAAACCTTTTGACGAGTCAGAACGAAAAATAAGAAGGAAAAATTTATTACAATCAAACTTTAATCATTTAAGTCGAATTTCACCTACCGGGTATGCCTACGTTCATCTACACCGCGGCGAAACAAAACGGCGATATTGAAAAAAGCGAACGTGAAGCGGAGACAAAAACCGCACTCGCCCAGCTCCTAAAACAGGAGGGACTTTTTTTGCTCGACGTGCACGAAAAAGGAGTAAAGGACACGGCGTTCGGAAAATTCAATTTGAATATCGGCGACATCACGTCAAAATTAAAACCCGTATCGATCGTTGACAAGATGTTTTTTACGAGAAACCTCGCGGTCATGCTCGGCGCTGGGCTCGCGCTTACAAAAGGGCTCGATGCCTTGGAAAAACAATCCACAAACGGCAGGTTGAAAACCATAATCGCCGACGTCCGAAATCAAATTGTCCGCGGCAAGTCGTTCGCCGAGTCGCTCCGGGCGCACGGAAAAATATTCGGGGAACTCTATATTAATATGATAGAAG
>CAZVQM010000036.1:0-1223 GCA_964629265.1 uncultured Candidatus Saccharibacteria bacterium
ATGCGCGGACAAAAAAATATCAACGGCAGATATTGATGCGGAAATCGCTCTTGTCCGCTCGTTTGATTCGCGTCCGATCATGCTCACGGATTCCGGGGAGCAGGGAATTTGGTCGTCTTCGTTGAAGCGTGCGGAGTATCTCGGTATCTCGGCGTACTACCAAGTATGGAACGATACCTTGAAAGTTGTTCGATTTCCGTTCGGGCCCGGATTCTACCGGATCAAGGGATTTTTATTCGGCTGGTTTTATCCGGACAAAAAAATAATCGTTTCTGAACTCCAGGCCGAACCCTGGGGGCCGGTGCTCCTGCCGCATTTTGATCTTGAATTTCAGCTGCGCCTTATGAATGAGGAACGATTTCGCGAGGTGGTGCGCCGCGCGCGCTTAGCGGGATTTGAAGAAAACATTCTTTGGGGCGCGGAGTGGTGGTTTTGGTTGAAGAAAGTTGAGAATAAACCGGGCATGTGGGAGGAAGCAAAAAAAGTATTCTAGACATTTTTGAATAAAAGAGCTCCTCGGCGAGGAGCGTTATTTTTTTTGGAGCAGTTCAAGGAAAGGAGGCCTTTCTTTTCTTAGTACTGCCCGCATGAATTCTTTCTCTTTTTCAACGACGACTTTTTCTTCGCCATTGAAGTTTGCGAATGCATCGCCGCGTCTTTTCCGTTCGGAGATATGCGTGAGTTCGTGGAAAAGCACGACGGTCGGGAGAATTGAAAGACTCAGTATACTGCCGAATCGCGCAAGCATAAAGGTCTTTAATTCCAATGATCCATATATCCCGTTCGCGAAGCAGAGTTCGATGCTATAAAATTTATGGGTACTTATAGGGAGTGATAATCCGAGTCCTGTTGATATGTGTGGGTACCAACGCCGGAAGTTGATATGTATCTCGATATCCCTGATATCAAGTGTATCAAAGGCGTCGGTAAAGGAAGGAACTAAGAACAATGGCTGAAAAGGAAAATCAGGGTGTGTTGTTACGTATATGTTTGGTGGAAGAGGGGAATCTCCTTGTATTGGCATGATGCCTCCTTCTCAAGGTTCGTGCGGAAAGTATTCCATACGGTGTTATTTTAAGCAAGGTTGATTAGTGCTTTCTTATTCGATAAGATAAGTTATGGCTTTCCTGGACTATCGGAATATTGCTGATAAATATCTCTGGACAGTGCATGCGCGCATAAAGATGCGCCATTATCGTCTTACCGAGTCGCGCGTAAAGCGC
>CAZVQM010000036.1:1233-6343 GCA_964629265.1 uncultured Candidatus Saccharibacteria bacterium
ACACGACTCGCCCGGTCCAGCGCCGGGCTCGCTAAGGAAAAGCGAGATTTCCGCCTTCGGCGGACCAAGCAAATCTCGCTTTTCATTGTCGCGAAAACGCATTGCCGCTCGCAATGACGGGGAAGGCGCGGGAAGGATAAAAATAATCACCGCCTGGCGCTATCCGGGTAAAAGCCCTTCGCGCGATCCAGTACCTGCAGAGATTTTGAAAGAAATACGAAGGATTTTATGACGGAGTTCATGCGGTTCAGGGAAAAAATATAAAAAGTGTCATGGGAGCGAAAAATAATATACATGAATACACTCAATTTTTTAAAAATCGCATTAAAAGATCATAAGGTTGCGGCGATTTCCGAAAGCTCTTCGTGGGCGGTTGACCGCGTGGTCGAGCTTTTGCCGAAAGACACTCGGTATGCTGTTGAGTATGGGCCGGGAACAGGAGTAATGACCCGGCGTATTTTGCGCGGCCTTCCGGAGGACGGGAAGCTTGTTGCAATTGAGCTCAATAAAGAGCTTTTCCATGCGCTTGGGAAAATTAAAGATTTGCGATTTGAACCCGTGTTGGACGATGTCTTGGACTGGACAAAGCGCTCGAGCGACGAAAAAGCCGATTCCGTTGACGCGGTCATCTCTACGATACCGTTTTCTTTTTTGAATGCGCGCGAGCGCAATATTTTGATTGAGCGGACTTTTCGCATGCTCCGCCCGGGCGGGCGATTTATTACATGTCAGTTTTCGCTCTTGGTTTTTCCTTTGATTCGACGTTATTTCCGAAAAGCAAAATTCAGTATCGAGGTTCGAAATTTCCCTCCGTATTTCGTTATGTGGGGAGAGAAATAAATTATGATTAAAATCATGCGAATAAAAGTTATATTTTTGCCATCGAGTATAGCTTTTCCAAATGCGGATAAGAATAGAATCCGCAAGATTATTCTCAATCACGCGAAGAAAGCTGCCGCGGTCCTTCGGTTCCGCGAGAGTGAATTTACGTTTACTGTGTATCCGTGGGAACGTGACGGAGTTCACGCATTTACACAAGCGAAGGACTGGGTAAGGATTACTATCAATCCCCGGCAGTTAGCTTTTAAAAGCAAACGAGCTGGTATGATTGAACGATTGATATATATTGTGTATCACGAGATGCACCATGCCGCTCGAGGCTATGCGGGCTTTCTTCCTAAAAAGAAGCAGCATGTACTTATGAACTCCATTCTTTCTGAGGGACTTGCAGACATCTTTGCTCGAGAACAATATCCCGCGAAATACGTTTTTAAAGTGACAAAGTATAATTTTGAACAAGTCAAAAAATGGATTCCGAAACTAAAAAAAATAAAATGGGGAAAAGAGGCGTTTGAAGATCCATGGCTGATGGGCGGAGAAGGAAAGCCAAAAAAATTAGGGTATCAGATAGGACGATATCTTGTAGAGAATGTTACGAAACGTCATCCGCGCTTACGTGCTGCGAATTTAGTACATAAAGACGCTAGAGAAATTTTAAAATTAGGTGGAGTGAAGGTATAATTTCTCATTCGTATTGCACATCAAAAAGTGCCATGGGGCGTGAATACGCCAACCGGTTGGCGTATTCAAAAAAAGTATAAAAAGCGTGATGGGATAATGCGAAAAAGCGCCATGGGAGCGTAGAAAAAAATATGAAAATCGCAATATGTGGAAGTTTGGACTTCACCTATGAGATTGAAAAACTTGCGAATGAACTCCGCAAGATGGGATTTGAGGTATGTATTCCAATCAGCTCAGAAAGAATCCTTAAAGGCGAATTTTCTTTAGATGAGGTCAAAAAAGAAAAGGAAAACGGGAAATTTTCAGATCGGGCAATTAAATATGATTCGATACGGACTTATTGGAATATCATTAATAATTTCGATGCAGTATTGATTGCAAATTTCGATAAAAAGGGAATTAAGGATTACATTGGCGGAAATTCTTTTTTAGAAATGGGGTTCGCCCACATACTACAAAGGAAAATTTTTCTGCTAAATGAAATTCCCGATATGATTTATAGCGACGAAATTAGAGCGATGCAGCCACTTGTTTTAAATAGGGATTTGTCGCAAATCAAATAAATTCCCGTGGAGGCAGAAATAAGTTCAAAAAATATCATGGAAACGAAAAATAATATAATAAAAGTTTCTCCATCGGGAATAAGTTCGCTCCTGGAGTGTCCGAGGTGTCTCTGGCTCCAGATGAACGAGAATGTAAAGCGCCCACGCGGAATCTATCCGTCTTTGCCGAACGGCATGGATGACGTGTTCAAAAAATACTTTGACGAGTATCGGGGAGGGGATTCGCTTCCTCCGGAAATCGAAGGGAAAGTGGAGGCGCGGCTTTTTGACGATACGAAAAAGTTGAACGCCTGGCGTGACTTCAATTTTGGCCGAGGCGGGATTCGGGCGTCATTCCCCGAATTCGACATTGAAGTTGCCGGCGCAATTGACGAACTCTTGGTGGCGCCGGACGGGAAATTCATTCCGTTTGATTTCAAAACGCGCGGGTACCCGACAAAAGAAGACACGCACGAGCACTATCGAACCCAGCTAGATCTCTACGCGCTTTTATTTGAGAAAAATGGACACAAGGTCGCGCCTTTTGGGTATCTTCTTTTTTTCTGGCCACAATCCTACGGAATAGGAAATGCGAATTTCAAATCAAATCTCATCCGAATGGAAGTGTCCCCCTCGCGCGGGCTTTCTGTGCTCGAAGAGGTACACACGATCGTAACCGGCCCCAGTCCGAAGTTGCACGAAAAGTGCGAATACTGCATGTTTCGGGGATCGTAAATTGTAGCAAATGCGAGCTTTTTTACACCAAGCGGACAGGTCTTCTCGCTACGCCGAAACCCCCAGCGCGGGTTTCGGCTGCCCTTCGGCCTCGCTCGTCCCGCTCCGCCATCTGGCGGATCGGGACACCATGCCCGCTTGGCCTCAGAGGCCGCTCGAAGACCTACCCGCTTGGTAAAGATATTTTGTTCCGTTTTGTAAACAATGCGGTTATTTCTTACACTTAAATTTATATGCAAATCAAAGTTATAAAAACTCGAGTTCTCCTGCCGCCTCGCGATGATCTTTTGGGGGTTATTCAGAATTCCCTCAAGCGGATTCCCGAACGAAGCATTCTTGTAGTGACATCAAAAGTTGTGAGTATATGGGAGGGGCGCTCGATTCCGAAGGATCGTTTCCCGGACAAAGACGAGCTTATCAAAAAAGAAGCCGACAAATATTTACCCAAGCGCTTCGTTCCCGGAAAATGGATCATGCACACGATGAAGCATGATTTATTTATTCCTTCTGCGGGGGTTGATGAGTCGAATGCAAACGGTTTTTATCTATTATGGCCCTTGCGTCCGGAACGGACCGCAGAGATTCTTTATCGCTGGATTCGGAAAACGTATAGAGTGAAAGAATGCGGGGTCATCATCACGGATTCGCATACGATTCCTTTGCGGCGCGGCACGATCGGCATTTCGCTTGCCCACTGCGGGTTTAATCCGTTGAAGGACTACCGGGGGACCAAAGACATTTTTGGCCGGAAGTTCACTATGACGCAGACAAATATCGCGGACGGACTTGCGGCTGCGGCAGTTGTTGTTATGGGCGAAGGACGTGAGCGAACGCCGCTTGCCCTCATAACAGATATTCCCGGCGTTCGGTTCGCGGGGAGCGCGCGTCGCTCGCAAAAGTTGCGTTCGCTTTTGAAAATACCGGAAAAAGAGGACTTATATTATCCTTTTTTGTCCTGCCCGCCGTGGAAAAAAGGCGGCGGAGGAGTCAGGATGAAAAAATATATGCTTCGTAAACGTAACTCGAATGAGTGAGAATATTCTTGAAGTAAAAAATTTAACAAAGACGTATGACGGGCTCGAGGCGGTCCGCGATATTTCGTTTTCCATCGCGCCCGGAGAAATTTTGGGGCTTCTCGGTCCCAACGGCGCCGGAAAAACCTCGACGATTTCGATGATTCTTGGAATTCTTGAGCCGACGTCGGGGTCGATCACGGTTTTTGGCAAGCCGCTTGCGGAGAAGCGGAGTGATATACTTTCACGCATGAATTTTACCGCTACCTATACTTCGCTTCCGGGAAATCTCACCGTTTCTCAAAATCTTTTTATCTTTGCACTTCTCTACAACGTATCTGACCGTAAATTCCGTATTGAGTATCTTTTGAAGGAATTTGATCTTGAGCGATTCCGGGATACGAAAACCGGATTGCTCTCGTCGGGCGAACTTTCTCGTGTGAATCTCGCAAAAGCGTTTTTGAACGAGCCCGCGCTTTTGCTTCTTGACGAGCCGACCGCATCCCTTGATCCGTCAAGCGCGGACGAGGTGCGGCAAAAAATAAAAAACTACCAGCGGGCGAGAGCAAACGTCGGAATTCTCTGGACATCCCACAATATGAATGAGATCGAGACGATGTGCGACCGGGTGCTTTTCATATCGCACGGGAAAATCCTTTTGGCGGGGGATCCAAAAACGCTTCCCGGGGAATATCGGAAAAAAAATCTTGAAGAATTATTTATCACTGTTGCCCGGGAGCCGTTAAGCCTTCAATAATATATGATTCAGATCTCTGCAATTTTTCTCCGCCAGTTCCTTCTTATCAAGCGGTCATTTCACCGGCTTCTCGGGATTTTTTATTGGTCGTTTCTTGAGCTTTTACTCTGGGGTTTTTTGACCGTGTATTTGAACCGGATCGGGGAGGATCGCCTGAGCGTGGTTACGGTTCTAATAGGCACCGTGATCCTCTGGAATTTTCTCATGCGGGTTCAGCAGGGAGTGGGCATTTCGTTTCTCGAGGACGTATGGTCGCGAAATCTCATGAATCTTTTTGCGTCTCCCTTGAAATTGTGGCAGTACATTGCCGGTCTTGTACTTGTGGGTACTGCGGGAGCGTTTATTTCCGTCGGCGTCATGGCGCTTGTTGCATGGTTTTTATTCTCGTACAGTTTTTTCCAGTACGGCATTCTTATGATTCCGTTTATTTTCATTCTTTTCTTTTTCGGACTCGGGCTTGGCCTTTATACGACCGCGATGATTCTTCGCTTCGGCCCTTCGTCAGAGCTTCTTGCCTGGTCCATCCCCGCGCTCATTCCGCC
>CAZVQM010000037.1:0-6325 GCA_964629265.1 uncultured Candidatus Saccharibacteria bacterium
ATCTCTAACGGGATTCATGGCGTGATCCGGAAAAACGAAAGACGTGTTCCGGCGCGCGCCGAAATATTAATTTATTTCGTATCGAAGCGTGACGTTCACGCGGATCTCCTGGCTTCCTGGCTCGATTGAGGGCGCAGGCATTGCGGCATCTTGGCCCCCGCCGATTCCCATTGCTTTTGCTTCGCTCCGGTAATAGAGCGGAGGATAGGCACTGCCTTCGTCGAGCGACAAGAGCCGTCCGAGCGAAAACTTTCCCGCCTTTGCTGTTCTTTTTGCTTTTTCCTGGGCCCTTGCGATTGCTTCGTCACGCGCCTCTGATTCAAGCGCGGCCGGGTCGTCAATCGTGAACGAAAGCTGGGAAACCGAGTTTGCGCCGGCTTCCACGACTCCCGTCAGAATATCTCCAACCTTATCAAAATTGCGGATCTTCACAAGAACGGTCTGTGAGACGGTGTATCCCATGATCTCCGCGGGCGGGCAGGGCTTTGAGCCGCCTAAGGGTTCTACAGGCGGGCATGAATAATACTGGTAGCGCGGCTCGACGGAATAGTATTCGGTTTTGATGTCTTTTTCCTCGACGCCAGCCGCTTTTGCAAGTGCGATCGCGCGGTTTACGCGCTCGGTGTTTTCCTTTTGGATCTTTGTAATATCTTTGCCACCCTGCGAAATAACGCTAAATGTGAATTTCGCGACATCGGGCTTTGCAATTACTTTCCCTTCTCCCTGGACTGCAAAGCTCCGGAAGCTCGATGGTTCGATTGAGCGCGAATACGTCTGGACGTAGCTCACTACGGCATACGCAAATGCAACGAGCGCGATTCCTCCGCCGATGAATAAAAACAGTTTTCCCCGTTCAAACATAGTGAAAATAATAAGAAGTAATAAATACCGCAATATAAAACACTATACCGCCTTTCTTGATTATATCAAACGTCCGCGGCCCGTGCGTTGTGACAGCGCGTTATCCGGCTGGAAGACGCGTGGGGTTACTGGAAGCAAAAACCGCTGAGTAAAACCGAAAATATGTGTGCGGGATTTTTCCGGTTATAAAATTCCTCTTCAAAAATGCCCGAATAGCGGGGATCGATTATTCCGGACTTTTTCGGCGCTATGGCCGAATAGAGAAATCCCCTATTGTCTTTTTCCTGCGGAGGGCCAAGACGGACGATAAGCTCCTCGTCAGTATCGTTTTGTAGTTTTATAAGGCACTCGGTCTCGGCGGCATTGTCTCTTGTAAGGGAGATTTGCGCAGGCGCGAAGCCCGTGGCCGTGTACCGGATTACCGCTCCCATGAATTCGCTTTCACCTATTATTCTTGCTTCGGGTTCGCCTCCCGGACTTGGGTTCTGGGGCATTTCGGGCGTATTCTGCCCGCCTCGCGGCGCCTCTTCTGCCCGCGGTAAAACCCGGAGTGTGGCAAGAGCGATTCCGATTGCCAGAAGAAGGACGACGCCCGCGATAATAGCGGCATTCCACGGATCCGCGAAGATTTTCCTATCCGTTTTCATGGATATAGTATAGAGGATTCAACGGAATTCCGTAAGAAGATAAGTCCTGTCACAACTCTTGAAATCGTCAGCGCGCACGATTATAATACTCGGATGAAGCACAAAACACTTTTAGCCGCACTACTCGTCTTCGGCGTACTCGTCGGCGCTGGGATATGGTATAAAAATGCTCTTGCGCCGGGGCCGTCATCCGACTCCGCCGCAAAAAGCGAGCCGCAGGAGCTTTCTCAAAATTCTATGCCGGAAAATTCTCCACAAGAATCCTCGCAAAAAAATCCAATAGCTATTTTTAAGACCGCGAAGGGCAATATTGAAATCGAACTTTTTATGGATGGGACGCCGATCACTGCGGAGAATTTTATTAAACTTGCGAAATCCGGATTTTACGATGGAACAAAATTCCATCGCGTTATCAAGGGTTTTATGATTCAAGGCGGCGACCCGAATTCAAAAGGAACGGATACGTCAAAATACGGCTTTGGCGGCTCCGGCTACACAATACAAGATGAGTTTGTTGCGGGGCTTTCCAATGTCCGAGGGACAATTGCGATGGCAAATACCGGACAGCCCAATTCCGGAGGATCCCAGTTTTTTATTAATCTCGCGGATAATACCGGCCTTGATTTTGACAAGCCGCCTTTTACTTCGAGCCACCCGGTTTTTGGGAAAGTCATAAAAGGGACGGACGTCGTTGACGCGATCGCGGGCGTGAGAACCGGAGCGAGCGACATTCCGCTCACCCCCATTACCATCGAAAGCGTCACGATAGTCGAATAATCTATCTACTCTACTACGACTATCTTTTTTCGAGACCTAAACCCCGCGGCGATTTTGATAGAACGCGTTGGGATATTGTAGTATTCGGCGAGGATTTCGATAAGGCGCGTGTTCGCTTCTCCGCGGCGCGCGGGCGCATTCACCGATACCAAAAGGTGCGTCGAATCAAGTTCCGCAACGCGTCGAGTTCTGGTATTTGGTTTTACCGTTACAAAAATTTTCATACCCGACAATTTCGCTTTTGAAAACATTCTCGCATTTTTTTGGAATAAGAAAAAGGCCTTTCGGCCTTATGCGGTTGGAGGTGAATATCGGGACATCAATGTTTTTTTGGACATCCAGATTGTCCAGAGTGTTCGGTTTTTAAGATCAACCACGCCTGTGGCTCCATTGTGCGCTTTGCGGGTTGAAGCAATGAGCGTGCGGGCGTTTGCGAGTCCGAGCTGATGCTTTATGGTTTTCTTATCAATATCCGGACGCGCGTCAAATCCGAAACGTCGCGCCGCAGGGCCATGAACGGTATTTCCCATGATTGCACAAACGTCCCGATAGAGCGGATTCTCCCGGATTTTCACCGTAAGCGCACGAAGCGAATTTCTGAAATCATCCCGTAGTTTCACTCCGGCGAGCGCTGTGTGTCCGTCGAGCTTCTGCATCTCGCGCGCCCGCAGTTGATTGATGTGTATCACGACAATGAGATCCCCGCTCTTTACGCGTGTGCCGTCTGAGAGCGTGATTGCGTTCTCCGCGTGCCGAATAGGATGGAAAAGAATGAGATTCCCCGCTCGTGCGTTTTCCCGATTGAGCTGGTAGTAGCGGAGATAGCACCAGTCGTAGGCGCGAAATACGCACGTTGATATGCGTTTGAGCATTCGCTAATCCCCCCAAAAGATCACATGGATAGAATACATATTTTATAGAAAAAAATCAAATAGAATTTTTTGATTTTTGACAAATGCGGATAAAATTAAAGCCCCGTCGGGATTGACCGCGAGGTCGTTTCCGACGGGGCGTGCTGTTTACCTCCTACTACTATCTGGTGCCGTGGCCATGGCCACGGCCGTCGCCCTCCTGACTCTGCTGCTGGTACTGGGACTGGCTGTTGTAGTTCTGGTTGTAGTTCGAGGACGATGAGCCCGAATGGCTCGAGGCGCCAGCAGAAGCACCTGCCTGTGACGACGAACCAGAGATTGCCGTAGAAGGCGCATAGGCCGTGCCACCCTGGCCGACACCTCCAGTGCCGCCCTGACCGCCTTGCCCTCCTTGGCCGCCTTGACCTACACCGATTCCAGCGCCACCTTGCCCGCCTGTCCCAACGCCAGTGCCACCCGAACCGCCGGTTGCGCCGGCGGTGTTGGAGATCGACACCCGATCCCCTTCGGGCTTGGGTAGGCTCAGCCCGAAGACCGCAGCTGCGCCGACTGTACTGCCGACGGCGCTCACGCCACGGATAATCTCGTTGCCGAGCGCGGTGCCGCTTCCCCAAACGAAGTTCCGCTCCTCGCAGCGCTGGGCGGCTTTCGGCTCTTCCGGACAGCGGAAGGTCGCCATGCCCGAGAGCCGCGCCCCGATCTTGTTCGTGGTGTGCGTTTCCGCCGCACCCCACGTGGTACCATCGGGGAGCTTCAAGAACCCGAGCGACTGTGTCATGCCGCTCGTTGCGCAACCCGCGAGGGTGAGCGCGAGAACTACTGCCGCAACCGCAGCAAACCGTGTGCGCATCGTCTTCCTCCTTCTTTGTCGAGAGTACGTTATCTTCAGGCGGCCATTCCGCCTGACACGCCCGTATGGGAACGAGCGGTATGAATATATAATATTAATTTGGAAAAGTCAAGCTAGTGTCTAACCTTTGAAGCGAAAAAATTGACAAATTGCCTTGTTTCTTGTATACTCGGTCAAGAACACAAAAGGAGCGCAATGTGAAATTGAGGCGAGGAGTCGCTACGGTAATCAGCGGAATTTCTCTCCTATTTTCGCTAAGTGCGTGTGTCTCACTTCCGATCCTTCGGGCCGATGTGCTGCGGGTTGAGAATCCCGGCGTGGGCGTACAAGTGGAAGCGTCTATCCGTGATTCGGAATCCGGAGAACCTATCGTGATTGAACGCTTTTCGTGCCCGGAAAACAGGACGTGTAATCTTGCGGAAACAGTGGTCCGAAAGGGAGTTTTTGCTGTTTGCGCCGAAGGGCAAGAGGCGTATGCGGCTTCTGTAGCGTTTCTCACTTTTGATGCGACGCGTGGAGAAACGAAGACGGATTTCGCGGCATCCGCGGATGACTATCGCGATCTGCCTGCAATGAGCGAAGCGGCTCAACCTCAATTCGCGAATGCGCCAGGCAGCGAAATCGCGGTCGCACTGACCGCGTTGGATACCGCAAAAGAGTACGCCGCGCGCGGAGAAACCGTAGATCCGTCACAGATTTTCGAACCCGAAATTCCTCCGGGTTCCGAATCGACGAAGACGGTTGAGATGGAATATTCGACGGAGGATATCTCCGTTTTTTCCACTCACCGCGGCGGGTACGGATGGTGCGGCGGCGCTGCGCTTGATGACACATCTGGCGGTGCAACGTGCCGTCGGACGGTTACGGTTGCAGGCGCGCCGAGTGGAAAATCGCCTGAGCTTCCGCCACGTCAGAAATCAGACGAGTTTCCACTCCCGGTGTCAAAGCGCGAAGAGCCGAAGATCACACATACGCCGGCACTAGTGACTCCGCCGGTGTTGATTGCAGCCGCCGCGCCTGAATCCGCCAGCTGGCGGACCGCGATTCCGCAACAAAAACCAAAAGTACCCACGAAGAAATCCGTAACAGTTGCTGCAGCGCCGAAAAAGGATTGTCCATGCGAAATTACCGTCACTACTCCCCAGCCGACGGTTATCGATCCGATCACGTCGTGGCTCCTCGCACTGCTCGCAATAGGTATATTCGGGATCACGATCGTTCTTTCGCTCATCCTTCGCGAAATGCGAAGGCAAAACAATCCCGCCAATAATCCGCGCCGTCCTCCCCCGCGGGCATGAGGCGCCGGAAACAAAAAAGCATGAGGCCTTCCTCGTGCTTCTTTTCTTTATGACGTCATATTATTGCGAAACCGCGTTCGGCGGCGCTCCTTCAAGAAACCCCTTGATTGAATCAACGCTCGCGTCAAGAATGCGCTCGAGCGCCTCTTTTGAATTAAATGCGTTATGAGGGGTTATGACGACGTTCGGGAGATTGATGAGTACGTGATTTGCAAGAATTGTCTTGATATTGTGCTCCGCAACATTCCCCTTTGCAATAAAATCAAGCTCGTCTTTGATAACAAGTTCTTCTTCGAGAACGTCGAGCCCCGCGCCTCCCACCTGTCCGCTTTTCAAAGCGCCTACAAGCGCCTCGGTTTCAACAACGCCGCCTCGGGACGTATTGATGAGATACGCCCCCTTTTTCATTTTTGCGAGCGAATCGCGATTCATAAGATGGTGCGTATCCTTGGAATACGGAACGTGAAGCGTAACAATATCGCTCCGATTGATAAGTTCGTCGAACGAGACATATTGGAATCCGAGCGCCTCTGCCGCTTTTTTGTCCGGGAAGGCGTCTTGAGCAATTATGTTCATCCCGAAACCCCGCGCAAGCTCAATCACTTTTTTTCCGATTTTTCCCGTGCCGACGACCCCGATGGTTTTGTCTTTGAGATCAAAACCCCGTAGTCCCTCAATGGAAAAACTCCCAGTTTCGCGGATTCGGTCAACTGAAAGAAAAATTTTTCGCGAAAGCGTGAGTATGAGCGCAAAGGTAAATTCCGCGACCGTATGGTCTCCGTATGACGGGACATTGGAAACAATAATGCCCCGCTTTTTTGTTTCCGCGAGGTCTATGTGGTCGTATCCGACCGAACGCGCCATGATGTATTTGAGGTTCGGGAATGCGTCTAAAACCGGCTTATCGATTTTCGAATCGACGAATACTGAAATAATATCGAAGTCCATTTCCGTCGAAATATCCTCTTTCTGAAGTTTCTCATCGGAAAATACGACGTTCCCGTCAAGCCCCGCCTCGGC
>CAZVQM010000038.1:0-6220 GCA_964629265.1 uncultured Candidatus Saccharibacteria bacterium
TGCACGCCAGAAAATTATCTCTGGTGTAATAATTGCCTGCTCTCGATTGCGGCGGCTTGTAGTGGTTTTATCATTTTAGGTAGTATAGCCACCATACCCGTCCATTGAGAGCAGGCAATTATTACACCAGAGATAATTTTCTGGCGTGCAATTCTCCGCGCCTTCGTTTATACCTTCCACCTCGCGCAGTTTGCCGACTTCACAATTTGGGCAGGGCTTTTTGATTGCTACCCTTTGGATTTTTGTGAGTGTAGCCATTAATGTTCTCATAGGGTTGATACAATTTTATTATTTGACCGCTCGCGCGGTTTTTCTATTTCGTTAAGTTGGCAAGTGCACCATCCAGCCGCTTTGTTTTTTCGGCTTCGGGTAACGTGTCCCAGTCATCGGGCATAATCAGCCCGCGACCTTCAAGACCCGCGCGCAACATTCGCGCCTTCCAGTCATTTGATTCTTTGGTAGTTTTACCAAAAACATCTCCAAGCATTGCGACTAGTCCAACAGCCCGCAAGCCCGCCATTCCTTCGGATTCTTTGGCTTTGCGCTCCGCCTCCACCTCCGCAACGTCCCGCGCTTTGTCTTCTTTGTGAAGACCCAGCACGTCCGCCACGTGGTTGATATGCTTTGATGTAGTCATTGACCAGTACCCGTGGACGTACAGCTTGCCGCTTGCGCGGTCAATAGTTGCCACGTGCGTGGAATAACTGAAGACCTTGCTCCCCTCAACGTGTAGATTTTTTTTGTATTTCATTTGATTTGTTACGCCCTACGCGTAACACTATCGGAATAGAGAGACCATTCTATTATTATATTGTCAAGGTTCACCCCTTCTCAACATTGAGAGGGGAAGACAAGGCAAGACCAGAGAGGGGAAATGTTGGAGTGGATAGATGATACAATTTTATTTGTTTTTGGCGGGTTGTGGATTGCTCCGCAACACCTTGCCGTTTTTTATTTCCGCTCCGCACCCTTACCCCAGTGCGCGCCTTGTCTTCTGCTTTCAATGTTCTATCTTCTCCTTTCAGTATACTCCCTTATGATTTACTTGTCAAGGGGTACCCTGTGGATAACTTTTAATAACACTGTATAACACCATTGTATCAGATAATAATAATCTTGTCAAGTCCCGCGCCGTATGTGTAATTCTATTATGCCCTTGTACATTGACTATATTATGGATTTGTGTTGTGTATGTGTTCCGTTTCTGTTCTGGTTATGTTTTGGTGTTTCTGTGTGTTCTTTGTTATGTGGGGTTATGGATTGGGTAGGGGTTGGTTGGGACTCTCACCTTTCCACTCCCCAAGACCCCACCACACCACCACAAGACCAAGACCATACCCGACCGAGACCAAGACCACGAAAAAGCTGAATTGGGTGGTGGGTATATTACAAAATCAAATCCCATGCGGGGTGGGGACACCCCCACCCAATTACAGGTTTGGGGGTCAAACCTTTTTCCTTCACTCGACCAGGATATTTCGTTTACTATATGGGTTTTGGGCAAGAGGGGGCTAAAGCCATCCGTAATTGGATTGCTTTCACCTGTCCCCTTTGTTCCGTTATGTTTCGGAGAGGACTACCAGTAACTATCGGGATAGAGGATTACGCTCTCTTTATCGCTGGCTCGTCCATTCTTGTCTGTACCTTCCCAGAATGTAGAGGGAGAGAACAAGAACTGACTTTCATTTGCCGCGTCCCGTATGTGTGTGTAGGCAAACTGGACTGGTGCAACCTACACAGTGACTTCTACGTTGTTCCTGGTAATACCAGAAGGGACATCTTGTCCCGACTGCACCCAGTATGGGTATAGGGTTCTCGATATGCTGTCGAGAAAGCATCAGGGGCGTAGAATCCTATCATTTACTTGCCGCTTGATTAAAGGGATTACGTACTTCCCTCAATCTTCTCCTGGTTGGCTGATAGGTTCGCCTACCAAGCCAGGATAGAGCGGTGGCTCACTCTGTTTTCCTCTCTTTTGGGAGAGGGTTTAGGGCATTTCGGCGCGTGCCCTAAACTCTTCCCCAAAACGCAAAAACCCCGCGGCTTACGCCTGGGGGTCTTTACGAAAGAATCTAACCACTATGCAATTACCATTGTAATCGAAGTTCAATATGTTGTCAAGGGAGGCTATGGATTGAATTTTGATTGTCTTATTTTTCATAAAGGTTAGGATTCTTTAATCTCCTGTCTCCAGTATAGCAAGCGTGCCAGCCATGTCAAGCGCCCTTTTGGGGACAATCTGTGGAGAACTTAATTGTTGTATTTCAAAGCTATCTGTATTATAATAAATCTATGGACGAACTTATTCCAAAAACCAAAAAACCAGACCCAGTAGGATTGAGGATATTCGGCGATACGTTCAAGCATTATATGCGCATCGCGGAATATGTTGACCTCATCCCTGCTTTTAAGGATTTCTACTACCAGGCGAAAATTAAAGACCCGAACGAGAATCTTACTGACATTTGTCGAAACTTCCACAAGGAAGTGTGTGACCCCGTGGGGCGCCTCTTCCATCCCAGTATGAGTCAAATGCGCGTTTGGCGCAAGAAGTGGGATTTGGACTTAATGCAACAGATGACGAATAAAGATTTGGTAGTTGTTGAACGTAAAAATATCCACCAGATTATTAAAACCCGCAATGATGACCGCGCGCTTGTTTTGGGTCAAGCAGACGATAACCAACTCGAAGCGGGAGTCAGAACTCTCGGCGGCGAACTTTTGAATGATGCGATGCAAATGCTACGGGACGACCAGGAACTTGAAGAAATCTATGATGACGAAACTTTAATTAAACGGCGCAACTACATCGTCAATGTTTTTGCGCACGCTACCCGCCTTGTGCACGGGAAGGCGGCGTTGATGCTCAAGGCGTCGGAAGAAAAACGTAACACGGCAGGATTTTTAATGAGTTTGTTATCTCGCGCTACTGCTGGGAAAATGAGTGATGAAGAAATGGGTTTGTTAAAATCGGCTTACGCCCCAAAACAAAATGAGCCAGCCCAATCACAACAAGTATAGTTTCGACAGTCTTTCCAAGAACTTCCTGGTGTCCACGATGGACGTGGAGACCAAGCGAAGATTCGTCGAAATGATTGAAGCCGAGCGTAAGGGACGCGAGGACATTATTTATTTCTCCGAAGAGATGCTCGGTGTGCCGCTTAATGATTACCAGAGAAAATGGCTGACGCGCACGACGACTCCGCGCTCAAAGTGGGCGGAGAAATTTAATGAGGTTATTGAAGACATTGGAGGTTTTCTTTTAGGCTCGAACATTTCTTCTATCGGGAACCAATCGCAACCGCTTGGTGCGGATATTTTAACACCGAATGGTTGGAAAAAGATGGGAGAGATGATGGTCGGTGATTTTGTGATGACTCAAGATGGAACCGCAACAAAAGTTGTTGGGGTATATCCACAAGGAAAGAAAGACACCTATCGTGTCGTCTTCAATGATGAATCATCAACAATCTGTTCCCTTGACCACTTATGGATGGTTCAGGATTCAGGTAATCGTTTTAGAAAAGATTGTCCGAACAGATATGGTGCGTGGTCAGTGATGTCGTTGCAAGACATTTTATTACGTTGGGGCGCTGAACCATCAGCAAAAAATCGCGTGGCGATACCCGTTGTGGAGCCAATACAATTTCCGTCGCAAGAAGTATCGTATGACCCGTATCTTCTTGGCATATTGATTGGTGATGGTGGTATGACGAATGATACCGTGAACCTCACGACTGCCGACAAAGAAATTGCTCAAGCATTTGGAACCTCGCTGATGAAGCGCGGACAAAGGTTTGCGTTTGGAGTTCGTGGAGCAATTACCGTGATGAAGCAACTCGGTTTGGCTGGTAAGTATTCTTATGAAAAACATATTCCTAAAGAATATCTTTGGAACGACGCGAACACTCGGTTGGCTGTTTTGCAAGGACTGATGGACACTGACGGCTCTATAACGGGAAAGTGTGGCGTTGAGTATACGACCACATCACCGCAACTCTGTGACGATATGAAGTTTTTGGTGCAATCTTTCGGCGGAAAAGTTGAAGTGAGAACGCGTAAAACTACCTACCCGTATAAAGGAGAAAGCAAAATTGGTCGTCTTTCATACCGCCTTCGTATAAAAATACACGGAGTTAATCCATTTCGTCTAAAGCGAAAAGCTGAAAAGTTTTACGATACCTTATTGACCAAGAATAGAGTGATGATACGTATTGAGAAAGTTGACAATGAGGAAATGCAGTGTATTAAAGTTGAACATCCGTCACATCTTTATATTACAAATGATTTCATTGTCACGCATAATTCAGGGAAAACAGTAGGCATCGCCATCAAACATATCTGGTTCAATAAATATAAAATCGGAATGGAGCTGGACGGTACACTCATCAACTCTGCATACTACGCAACACTCAACATCTCCCCCCACTCCCGCCAGACCAAAGCCTGCTATCAGCACATCAAAGATATTTTGGGCGGGCAGTTCATCATTGACGAAGAGGGCAAGAAACGATTGAACGTGCTCTCGCCATTGATGCGCGACTTCATTGTTGGCGACAACGTGAACCTCGGAGAGATTCGGTTTGCAAACAAATCAGTGATGTACTCGGTGCCGACGGGTCAAGACCAAGCCTCATCGCTCGCAGGCGCGCAGTTTGGTTACATTTCTTATGACGAATGTTCGCAATCGCTTCACTTGAAAGAAGAGCTGGGCGCCAAAATTCTTTCTCGTCTTATCAAGTATGGTTCTTGTTTGGATTTGATTGCCACCCCCGAAGTGGATAGTCCAAGTCATCAGTATTACTCACATATTGTAAAACTTGGAATGCAAAAACGCGAAGGATGGTGGTCGCTTGTGGGGATGGGTATGGATTCAAATAAATTTATTTCTAAAGAACAACGGGAGAGAGCAAAGGCAACACTTCTTGCAACCGACAAAAAGAGATACCGCCAGGTTGTTTTTGGAGAATTTATTACTTCCGGAAAAAGATTTTTTGACACCTCTGAAATTGAAAATCTTTGGAAATTATCAGGCAAAAAAGATTGTCAGAAAAATGGAAAATATTTACTTGTGGCAGATTGGGGTTTTAGTGACAGCGGAGACGAGTCCGTTTTTATGGTGCTTGACTATACAAATTTTCATATTAGTAATAAAATAGATGTAGTGAATCACGAATCTATCCAGGGAGGTTCTCCACAAATGCAGTTTGCGCTTTTGCGTACTTTATATGACCAATACACTTGGTACGATGATGACGGAGTTACCGCTCACAAGCCAGTGTTTTTAACTGATGCTCAAGGTCTTGGTGGTGTTGTAATAAAAAAACTGCTTGTGCTTTTGCAACCCAGGTCGTTTGAGATTGATAAAGATGAAGCACTTTTTATTTTGAAAGGCGCGATGTCTAAAGGTAGAGACTACATTGAATCGGAAGTGGATGGTGCAATTATTGAAAAAAATCCCGATTATGGAAGTGTGCGGTCTTATTATATCGAAGAACTTTCAGAGCAGGCGGGAAATTACCATATAGATGATAAAAAATTAACTACGGATTTCGTGATGACGTTGATGATGGGGGTGAGCTGGATAATCAAGAAATTTGGCAATGCGCCATCGAAAAAAGTGAATTTTAACCCGTTGGCGGGATATGAAGCGAGTATTTTAAGACCGAAAGGACAAGATGAATATAAACAACAACGTCAATATCCTACTTTAATAAGATAAAATATGGTATAATATATTTATGGGACTACTCGCCTTTTTAGAAAAAACAATGTCGGTGGGGGAAAAAGACTCTCGCGCCATTGAATTGGCGAAGGAGCTTACGGCGCTTGAAGGGACGATTCGTCTTGATTGGACGCGGCGTGTTTATGGTGATGGTGTGTATTCGGGGTATCAAACCCTTCGAGATTTTTATAAAGGCAAGCAGTGGTCTTTTCGCAAAGAAGGCGGCGGCACGATGCGCACCTACAATTATTGCTTCACCATCGTAGAAAATATGACGGCGTTTCTTACGAACGAACCGCCCCAGATTTCCTGCCCGCCGAGAAATGTTACTGACCCCGTGGAGCGCTCGCTTGCGGAAGGTCGCACAAAACTTTTGGACGCCATTCACGAAGACAATGCTTTGTCTCTCGTATTTCAACGCGCCGTTCGCACGGGTTCAATCACGGGCGATGCTTTTATTTTCGGCGCCATCCCCACTTTCAAAACTAAAGAAGA
>CAZVQM010000039.1:0-5965 GCA_964629265.1 uncultured Candidatus Saccharibacteria bacterium
CCTCCGCCGATTACGACGATTTTGGGTCTTTTTTCTTTATTTTTTGACATGCAATAGTATTCCCCTCTCCAAATTTTTTAGAGATACTCCGGATATATTGGAATAATGGACGGTTACAATCTCTGGGACGTGTTTTTGGACAAGCTGAATATTCTCTTCGGTGTCGTCGATGAAAAAAATTGTCGTATGCGGATATTTCCTCGCCAGCTTCTTGAGATATATAAATTTGGGTTTTCTTGTGGTTGAAATCTTTGCAAAATGCCGGATAAACTTCTTACCGCACCCCACACGAATTTTCTTATGCTGGTAAGAGGGCGCTCCCAAACTCAAGATTATGTGCATAAACCCTAAATTTCGCAATCGCCGCAAAAAAATATCTGTGGGTGCCGCAAAATATCGGGTAAGAGCGAGGTGGTTATGAAGCGCTTTTCTTATGGTCTTCTCTTTAACCGAAGCACCGAGAGAGCGCATAATGCGAAACGAACGTGCAACGGAAAATTGACCGCCTTCTTTTCTAATACGGAGAATTGCCGCTTGAAAAACGGCGGGCGGTACACCGTATTTTTCGAAAATATGCTCAGCGTTTTTTCGAAATCTCTCAATATCAAATAAAACCCCATCAAAATCCCACACGATGACGCCTCGCGGCTTTTTTGGAGAATTGCTCCGGCGAGGACTCATGAAAGTGTCATTCTATACACGTTTGTTTTTCGTTTCTCGAATCCGAGCGAGCGGTACAGCCGATTTGCCGCAATACGCGAGGGACCACTCGTAAGATCAATCGTCGAAACACCGGCTTTTTTCGCGACCCGGATAAAATGGAGCATAAGGTTTTTTCCAATACCTCTCCTACGAAATTTTGTATCAACTACCACGTCATCGATACGCGCGCGAAACGAACTCGGCGCGCGAAGAAAAAGAAGCGTTCCCATGCCGGCGATTTCTCCGTCAAAAACCGCAAAGCAAAGATAGATATTTTTATCCTTCAAAAGTTCTCTAAGTCGAGTACTCGATATTTCGCGCGCGGTCTGAAAAAGCTGGGGAAGAAGCCCATGTATCGCTTCGCGGACTTCTACGCTCTCTTTTGTTATACGGACAAATGAAAGCATACTTCAAAAATTACTTCCCAATATATTCGATATCATCCTCATCAAGATGCCGATACACGCCGGTCTCGTCGAGTTCTTCCCGCGCGTGTGCAAGAAGCCCCGCCATACGCGCAAAAATAAATATTCCCCACAGAATCCGCGGATCAAACCCAAGCTCAAGTAAAAGCGCTGCCATTGCGCCGTCGATATTTATGGGAAGATGCTTCCCGCTCGCACGCTCAAACGCGGCCTTGATATCATGCGCTTTTTTTGCGAATGGGCCGAAAAACCCAAGCGTTCGCGCGTGCTCAAAAATCGCCTCGGCCCGCGGGTCTTTTTCCTTATAGAGACGATGCCCAAACCCGGGAATTTTTTCTTTTGAAGCCGTAATCCGGCGGACAATCTCGTCAGACGCCTCGTCCGACTTGAACAAGAGTGCGGCTCCCTCAATCGCGCCGCCGTGGCGCGCGCCCAAGGCAAGAATGCCTGATGCGAGCGCGGAATTCATCTGGTTTCCCGTTGACACCGCGATTCTTGAGGCGACCGAAGACGGAACGTCAATCCCGTGCTCGATTGCAGAGACCAAGATCGCCTCGAACATTGTTTTTTCGTTCGCGCTCGGGAGATTCCCCCGCCAGAGCAAGAAAAGAGACGCGATAAAATCCGAACGCTCAACAAGATCGAGATGACGCACGCCGCGGATAAAAAGCTCACCGCTTTTCCGAGTACTAATATTTGTCTTCCATTTTTTCATCCCGTTAGAAATAGGACGCGGACGAAAAACTCCTACGTCCTAGATTATTATTGTTAATAAAGCTCAATCGGCAAAAACATGGATTGTATGCGCGTCCGCGATTTCTAACGGGATTCATAGTCGAAGAATTGATTTTATAATTTTGGGAATATCCTCAAGCGTGCTCGCTACATGAACCCCGGCTTTTTTGAGAGCCAGTACCTTTGAATAATATCCCCCGCGGCCGCGGGACACAATCGCGCCCGCGTGCCCCAAGACCGTCGCCGGAGCAATATCTTTGGTAAAGTATCCCGCGATAATCGCGACAACGGGCTTTGTAAATTTTCTCTGCGAAATGAGACGCGCGGCTTCTTCCTCGTACGATCCGCCGACTTCTCCGAAAAGAACAACCGCTTGTGTCGCGGGGTCCCGCTCAAAAAGAGTAAGGAGATCAGCGAAATCGGATCCGATGATCTGGTCGCCGCCGATTCCCACTGCCGTGCTTTGCCCAATTCCTGCGCGCGTGAGAAGAACACCGATCTCCGCGGTCATGCCGCCGCTTTTTGAGATAATGCCGACGGGGCCGGGGGAAAATATTTTTTTCTCGACCGCCGAACTTCCAATGCTCCCAACCTTTCCTTTTCCGGGTGATATAATCCCGACGGACGAAGGCCCGACAACACGGACACCACGCGAGCGCGAGCGCGCAACAATCCATGCGCTGTCGCGCACTGTAACGTGCTCTGTCAAAATGTTAATAAGAGAAATTTTATTTTTGATTGCTTCTGCAGCAGCGTCCCGCACAAAGAGTGCGGGCACGGCAATAAGCGACGTATTGATGCCGGGATGGCGTAAAATCGCCTCCCGAATGCCGTCATAGACCGGAACGCCTTCGATTTTTCTCCCGCCCTTTCCCGGAGTAACGCCCGCAAGAACGCGCGTACCATACGAAAGCATCTCGCGGCACGCGCGCGCGCCCTCGTGCCCAGTAATTCCCTGGATTAAAACCCGTGTTTTTTTATCAACAAGAATGGACATGTTTTATTTTCTCGCGCGTCTTACTCCCGTATTCCTATAGGAGTGCTCGACCATTGCTCGCGCGCTTTCGGAAAGCGACGTCTCAGACCCGGAGAAGTATAATTGATATCCCTCGTCCTCGCGGACGCGCTCAAGCGTGCGAAACGCCTCGCGCTGGCGCGGGCCGTCGCGGCGGATCACAATCGGATAGCGGGGCCGCGGCCGCACCTCGCGAAGGCCCGCGACAAATCCGGAAAGGGTTTCGTAAATATCCGTGAAATTCGCGGTTCCGCCGACAACCCAGCACCCGCGAAGCCCTTTTTGCGAAAGCACTTTTTTTGTAAGCGCGCGGACCACGGATGCGGGCGGATTTCCTGAATACTCGGTATAGTTTGCGGGCCGGCCTCCAACGCGGACAAGCGCGTCTATACTCAAAAGCGAGGCGCCGCCGCCTGAGGCAAGAATCGCGATGTCTCCTCCCAAAGCAATAAACCGCCGCGCGCCCGGGCTCACTTTCTCGTCATCAAAAATTATTTTTGCGTCTCCGGCAACGAGCTCTCCCGACGATAGACGAAACAGCGGATTAATTTCTGCAAGAAGCGCGGATTCGTTCCAAAAAATACTCCATAGTTTTTTTACGACGCCGAGGAGCGGAAAAATGTCCTCCCGTTGGAATCCGGCAGAACGAATCGCATCGCGAAAGAGAAAGTCCTCGACTCCGGATGAAAGATCAATCGCGGTAGTGTGGGCATGCGCAATTCCCGTTCCCCCGCGGGGCGAGAGCGCAAGCACCGGCGCGCGGCGCGCCGTATCATAGGAAAACGAAACATACCACTCATGTGCGGACAAAACCCGCTCCTCAACAAGAATATTCTTTACGGCCTCCCCGGCGACGATTTTTCGAAACAGTGCGCGGGAGCGGCGCGCAACATCAGCCGCGCCCGACGCGAAAAGAATGCCGCCCGTTTTTTTACGCTCACCCGCGAGAATCTGCGCTTTAAGAACAACGGGGTTTTTCATCCACTGACGGCGAGGTTCATTTCCTTTACGCCAAAGTACTGAACGCGGAATCGCGATGCCGTAGCGCGAAAAAAGTTTTTTGCCTTCGTACTCGTATAGATTCATGTGACTCCAATCCTTATTCAACCGTAACGCTTTTTGCCAAATTTCTCGGCTTATCGACGTCCAAACCTTTCAAAACGCCGAAATGATATGCAAAAAGCTGGAGTGGAAGAACAAACAAAAGCGGTGTCAGCATCTCAAGGGTTTTAGGGATAAAAATTACGTCATCCGCAAGTCCCGCGATATCAGAATCCCCTTCGGTCGCGATCGCAAGAACCGGGCCGCCCCGCGCCTTAATTTCCTGGATGGTCGAGATCATTTTTTCATAGACCGAGTCCTTCGGCGCAATCACGACCGATAAAATATTTTTATCGATCATTGCGATTGGCCCGTGCTTGATCTCCCCCGCGGCAATACCTTCGGCGTGAGCATACGAGACCTCTTTTAATTTGAGTGCACCCTCGAGCGCCACGGGAAAATTATATTTTCTGCCGAGGAAAAAGAAATTTTTTATATGCAAATATTTTTGTGCGATCGCTTTTGTACTATCCCGTTCGATTATGCGACGCATATATGCAGGAATCTGCCCGAGATCGTGTAAAATCCGCTCGCCGGTGACAAGTGACATCTCCCGCATCCTGCCGAGATACACAGACATAAGCGCCAAAATCGCGACTTGGGACGTAAACGCCTTGGTCGAGGCAACGCCAATCTCGGGCCCCACGTGTTGATACACTCCGGCATCTGTCTCGCGCGCAATGGTCGAGCCGACGACGTTCACGATTCCGAATGTCGGAACACCTTTTTCCTTTGCCTCACGAATAGCAGCCAAAGTATCTGCGGTCTCCCCGGATTGGGAAATCGCAAAAAACACATCACCCTCGCGAAACACGGGCTTTCGGTATCGGAATTCCGACGCAATATCAACTTCCGTTGGAATCCCGGCATACTCTTCAAGCATGTATTCACCGACGCGGCCCGCAAAGTACGCAGTGCCGCACGCGGAGATTAAAATTCTTTTTGCTGAGCGGAGAATCTCTTCTTTTGCCTGAATCCCTCCAAGTTTTGCCATGCCTTCCCGCAAAATCATTCTCCCGCGGATCGAATTTTCGATTGCTTCCGGCTCTTCATGAATCTCTTTTTCCATGAAATGCGCATATCCCCCTTTTTTCGCCTCTTCCACGGACCACTCAATCGTATGCTCCGGCTTTTTGCGTAATACACGCGAGCGATCATAAATAGAATGCGACGACGAAGTAAGAATTGCGACTTCTCCATCATCAAGATATACAACTTGCGGCGTGTGCCGTAAAATCGCGGAGGCGTCTGATGCAACAAACCGCTCGCCCTCGCCAATGCCTACGAGAAGCGGGCTGAAATTCCGAGCTGCAAGGAGAATATTGGGATTTTTCGCAGAAACCGCGGCAATTCCGTATGTTCCTTTTATTTTTGAAAGTGCGCCGAAAAATGCATCTTGAAACGATACATTCCCCTTCATCTCCTCTTCAATGAGGTGCGGAATAACCTCGGAGTCGGTTTCGGATGTAAATGAGTGCCCCTTTACAATAAGACCCCCTTTCAACTCCTTGAAATTCTCGATGATACCATTATGACAAAGCGAAATATCGCCCGAGCAATCAGAATGCGGGTGAGCATTTTCTTCTGTAACGCCTCCATGCGTTGCCCAGCGTGTATGGAAAATGCCGAGACCTGAATTCCACGTCGGATCAATACGCTCCTCAAGGTTTTCAATCTTTCCCACGGCGCGCGCGGAAACAATTTTATTTCCACTCAAAAATGCAAGGCCCGCGGAGTCGTATCCGCGGTACTGAAGCGCCCGAAGTCCATCAACGCCGACCTCGACTGCATTTTTCTTGCCGATATACCCAACAATGCCGCACATATATATAGAACGAAGTACTTATGGAAAAAGGTTATCGGGAAGAAAAAATACTGCGGTATGAGCGCAGTATTACCAACCAAGGAGGATTCGACGAATCTTCCCAATCAGCTTTTGTTCCCAGTACTGACGCTCGGCGCGCCACCCCCAAACACCCGCCCATAT
>CAZVQM010000040.1:0-3802 GCA_964629265.1 uncultured Candidatus Saccharibacteria bacterium
AAACTCGTTTTCTCGCGCCTCGTAACATACGACGGCGGCGGAAATCCGATTCTTGACCTTGCGGAAAATTATGACGTGAGCCCTGACGGAAAAATCTATACGGTCGCGCTCAAGAAAAACGCATTCTGGCACGACGGGAAAAAAGTGACGGCCGATGATGTCATATTCACGGTGAAAACAATCCAGAACCCGACCTACAAAAGCCCGCTTATCGCAAACTGGCAGGGAGTCCAAGTCGAAAAAGTCGATGAATATACGATACGTTTCACTCTCCGCGCGCCCTATTCGCCGTTTCTTGAAAATCTTACCGTCGGCATTCTTCCAAAGCACTTATGGGAGGGCGTCCAGCCGGAACAAGCGGTCCTCCACGAACTGAACATCAAACCGGTTGGGTCGGGGCCGTACCGATTCGATCGCTTTGTCCAGGAGCGAGACGGCTCGATTACGGAATACCGCCTCTCTCGAAACCCCGATTATTATCGCGACGGTCCATACATAAACAAAATTGTTTTCGCGTTCTACGCCTCGTTTGAGACGCTTATCGCGGACTGGAGGAAAGGCAAGATTGACGGTTTCAATCCCCTTTCCAAAAATATTGAGGAAGAATTAAATACGAACAAGTTCGCGCTCTTTACGGCGGAAACCCCGCGGGTCTTTGGAATCTTTTTCAACCCGCAAAAATCAGAGGTCCTCGCTGATAAAAGCGTACGTACGGCGATCGCGCGCGCGATACCGCGCGACTCGATTACGAACTATATACTGGGAAAAGCATCTCCCCGCCGCTCTCCATTCCCGTTGTATTACGGGAGTACCGGCACCACAAGTAGGGATACGCTTACATTCGATATCGAGGCCGCGGCATCCGCTCTCTCCCGCGCGGGTTTCAAAGACGAAGATGGCGACGGAATCCTCGAAAAAAAGGAGACAAAACGCGAAGGAAAAAAAACAGTTGAAAAAGTAACGCCCATCTCCCTTACCCTTACCACGTCGGACTGGCCCGATCTCCTGCGCGCCGCCGAGGTGATCCAGCAAAATCTCGGAGCTGTCGGAATTGACGTATCGATCGAGGGAAAGCCGATCTCAGACCTTGAGTCATCGATCATCCGGCCGCGCAATTTCCAGATCCTCCTTTTTGGCCAAGCATACGGATACGAGCCGGACCCGTTCATTTTCTGGCACTCGTCGCAAACAAAAGACCCTGGACTCAACATCGTTGGCTTTAACGACAAGACGGCGGACAAAATTCTCGAAGAGATCAGAACTATGCCTAACCGGGACGAACGCGAAAAACGCCTCACCACGCTTGAGGACCGCCTAAACCAAGAGCTCCTCATGCTTCCGCTTTTTGCAGAACACTACTTGTACGTCCTCCCGAAAAGCGTTCAAGGAGCGAGCATTAAATTCATTTCGCTTCCCTCTGACCGCTTCAACGATATTACCAGCTGGTATATTGATACAAAACGGGTTTTGAAGTAATCGAAAAATTGTGCCCGGATGGCGGAATTGGCAGACGCGCACGGTTCAGGGCCGTGTGGGAGTAATCCCGTGGGAGTTCAACTCTCCCTCCGGGCACCGCATTATTATTCATTATTACTAAATAAATTTCCGAGTATATCCTGATGTCATGAAAAGAATCCATTTTTGACGTTTAGGAAGTATTCGATTGATACGAATGCAGACACGACGACACATTCATGACGGACGCCGGCAAAGCCGCCCGCACCTGAATATCCAAAGGTCCCACAGCCCAATTCCCCCGGGAACGCGGGGAGAGCTTCGATTTATCCCTCTTGGCGGCTGCGGCGAGGTCCAACGATCAACCTATATCTACGAATATAATGACGACATTGTCATCATTGATATGGGTCTCCAATTCCCGGATGAGGATATGCCGGGAATCGATTACTTAATCGCAAACGTCGAGTACTTGAAGCCAAGAAAGAAAAATATCCGCGGGATCATCATCACCCACGGCCACTACGACCATTTCGGGGCAATTCCGCACCTTCTGGATTCTCTCGGGAACCCGCCTATATTTGCGACCGCACTCACGCGGGGCATGATCATGAAGCGCCAGGAGGACTTCAAACAAATGCCGAAGCCAAAAATCGAACTAATCACCACAGAATCAAAAGTGCGCCTCGGAAATTTTCTCGTTGAATTCTACCATATAAACCATAACATCCCGGATTCTGTCGGCGTCGTGCTCCGCACGCCCGTAGGTACTGTCGTCCATACGGGCGACTTTAAATTCGATCCCCAGCCGGTATCGGAGGCCACCGCGGATCTTCGACGAATTGCCGAGATCGGGCGTCAAGGGGTCCTCCTTCTCGTATCAGAGTCAACGGACGCCGATTCTCCCGGGCACCAAATATCGGAAACCGAAGTCCAAAAAACAATTGAGGAAATATTCAAAGTTGCGCCCGGCAGGATCATTGCGGCGACGTTTGCCTCCCTCATCACCCGCCTCCAACAACTCATCTGGCTTTCTGAAAAATACGGGAGAAAAGTGGCGCTCGAAGGATTTTCGATACGACAAAACATTGCGGTGGCGCAAGAACTCGGATACCTGAAGATCAAAAAAGGGACGATCATCGATGCAAAAGACATACATCGCTACAAGGAGAATGAAATTGCGATCCTCTGCACCGGGGCGCAGGGCGAGGACCGCGCTGCCTTAATGCGAATTGCAAATAATGAGCACAGAATCATCACCATCCAGCCGAAGGACTCGGTTATCTTTTCTTCCTCCGTAATCCCGGGAAATGAAAACACCGTCCAGCGTCTCAAAGACACGCTCTACAAGCGAGCAGGCAAGGTCTACCACTATGCGACGATGGACATTCATTCAGGAGGCCACGCAAAACAAGATGAGCTTACCCAAATGATAAAGCTCACAAAGCCAAAGTACATGATCCCGATCCACGGAAACTACTTTATGCTCAAAATCCATGCCGAGCTTGCCGAGAAGGCCGGAGTCCAGAAAAATCACATCATGGTCGCGGAAGACGGCGAAATCGTTTCAATCAGCCGGGAAGGAATCAGAAAGCTCAAAGAAAGAGCGCCGACCGACTACGTCATGGTTGACGGCCTTGGCGTGGGAGACGTGAAAGAAGTTGTTATCCGCGACCGCCAGCACTTGGCAGAAGACGGCATTTTCGTCATTATTGCTATAGTTGACGCGCGTACCGGAAAAGTGAAAACAAGCCCGGACATCATCTCGCGGGGCTTCATTTATCTCAAAGAATCCCAAGAACTTCTGAAGGAAGTCCGCAAACGGACACGGACAATCATTGAGGGAATGACCGCAACCAACACGCGTCCGATTGACTGGATCTATGTAAAAGACGAGGTTCGCGAAAAAATCGGGCAGTTTCTCTTCAGCAAAACCGCAAGACGCCCAATGGTTCTGCCTGTTGTCATTGAGGTATAAAGAAAAATCGGCCGTTACCGGCCGGACTTACCAAAAAGAACTCTCAAAAGTACGCTGAGTAAACCGAATGGACCCGAAAGAACAATATCTTGATACTCATACGACATCGTCAGACGATCCATTAGCCCACTCGGATCATGTCCCATCTTAATGCAACTCTTGCGTATGCGTTCTTTGGAGGCCTCAAACGATTTCCTTTTCTCTTCTTGTAAAAAAGGAACAAGATACGTCGCCAAAGCGGCAATCCCACCAAGCGCAAACCAAATGGCTACAAGCGTGAAAGCCGCAAAAGCTCCAAACTCACGCCACACACCTACAAATGTAAGAACTGCAGCTAGAAGAACTCCAAACGCTATGGATATCATCATA
>CAZVQM010000040.1:3812-5882 GCA_964629265.1 uncultured Candidatus Saccharibacteria bacterium
CCCATACATGATGACTAAAACTGAAAGAGCAACCAAAAAAAACTTCACCATATAGCCCCTCCCGTGTAAAAACTCAACGACAATATACCATACATATGAAAAATAAGCAAGTCCTTCTAAGCGGTATCCAGCCCTCCGGGAATTTCCATATCGGGAACTATTTGGGCGCGATAAAACAGTGGGTCGAGTTCCAAAAAACCCACCGCGTATTTGCCATGATCGCGGACTTGCACGCAATCACAATCCCCCAGGACCCCGAGACGCTCCGCAAAAATACTCTCGGCGTTGCAAGAATCCTGCTTGCCTGCGGCATTGATCCAAAAAAATCAGTTCTCTTTGTCCAGTCCCAAATCCCCGCGCATACAGAGCTTGGATGGATATTAAATACGCTTACACCGATTGGAGAGCTCGAACGAATGACACAGTTTAAAGAAAAAAAAGAAAGAGCGGGCGTACTTGCGGGACTCTTAAACTATCCCACACTCATGGCGGCCGACATTCTTCTGTATAACTCCGATATTGTTCCGGTTGGCGAAGACCAAATCCAGCATATTGAGCTTACGCGCACGCTCGCACGTAAATTCAACGCGCGCTTTGGCGAAACATTCAAAGAGCCGAAAGAGTATGTTTTGAAAGAAACCGCGCGCGTCATGGCGCTCGACGACCCGACAAAAAAAATGTCAAAGTCCGCGACAAACCCGAATAGCTATATTGCGCTTTTGGACGAGCCCGAGGTTATTCGGAAAAAAATTCAGATTGCGGTTACGGATTCAGGAAAAGAGGTTGCCTACGACGAAACAACAAAACCCGCAATTTCAAACCTCATGCGGATATATAGCACATTTTCAGGAATCGGCCTCAAAGAAATCGAAGTAAAATTTTCCGGAAAAGGATACGGAGAATTCAAACGCGACCTTGCAGATGTTATGGTAGGCGTCCTTACACCAATACAAAAACGCTACCAAATACTTACCGAAACAAACGTAAAAGCCGCACTAAAAAAAGGTCAAAAAAGTGCATCAAAAATTGCTGGCGCAACTCTTGTGGAAGCAAAGAAAAAAGCCGGATTTCTACCTGCATAGAGATACTCCCACAGGGATTCGAACCACGGTTATCGGGCTCGCCCCTCACTAAAATTAGGCCACTCGGGTTAAGTACCTATTGGCGTCAACCAGAGTAAGGACTTCCCAGCGATTCCATAATGGGCGATTTTATGAACGGTGGTCGGGCCCATTATTTGATTTTGATCCTCTCGTAGCCAAATCTCTGTAATTGATCTTCAATATCCGAATACTTTTTGCCGCAGATCATTCCGCCCGCAATAAACTTTTCCTGCGTGACATCCATCAAGCACCATGCGGGCGGCGTGAAAGAACCCTTCCTCTCTAAAGAATCGAATTCCACATCTACCAGCACCAGCCCCTCCAGATCACCGCGAAAGACATCGATTTCATAATTAATGCCGTCTTCCTGATAGTAAAAGCGTATTTTCTGGACTCTTTTTCCTACTATCTGAGCAAGTTCGGCGAATTCCGATTCAGTAAGAGGAATAGTGGCCTCAATCTGTCGTGAAGCATCACCTTCTGTAATCGGTTGCTTTTTCGTAATCTCACATTTTTCTCCCGTCTTCCTAATTCTCAACACAGGATGGTCGACAGAAGAAGGAATGTAGATATCGAGTATTTCTTTAGAAGGTGCACGCTGCACTCCACTCGGCAATTCTTTTGCAAGATATGTAAGTTCAAGTTCCTCCATATTGATAAGTATATAGTACTCGGGTCTATCGATGAAAAAACATATTGTCGGTCCCAGTGGGATTCCTCCTCACCCGCGCTCCGCACGCTCGCAAAGCTCACGGCTTCACGCTCCTTCAGAGCCGGGGTTTTCAAAACGTGAAGACATTCACGTTTTGAAATACTCTTCGAATCCCACTGAGAACCAGATCAGATGTAAAGTTTTGATACCACAAGAATATCAAAATTTTCCATAGTTATACGGTCCCAGTGGGATTCGAACCCACGATCTTCTGGATGAGAACCAGATATCCTAGGCCTCTAGACGATGGGACCA
>CAZVQM010000041.1:0-5848 GCA_964629265.1 uncultured Candidatus Saccharibacteria bacterium
GGAGCTGGTGCCGATTTTGAGTTTCTTCATCCAGCGCGGAAAATGTCTCGGGTGTAAGAGTTCGTTTTCCATTGAATATCCTCTCGTGGAGTTTGCGACCGCGCTTCTGTTCGCGGCCTCCGCGATCCTTTTTCTTCCGGCCGATCTCGCGGAGTTTACGCTTCGAGGGGCTGTGGTATTTATCCTCATTCTTGTCGGTATCTCGGCCGCGATCGTCGTCTTCGTTGTTGACCTGAAAGAAAAAATCATTCCGGACTCGGCGTTTTTCGTTTTGTTTCTCCTTGGTATCTCCGCGCTTTTTTTGCGGCGCTTCCCGGACGAATTTTTTGTCGGGGATCTCCGGGAAAGCGCGGCATTCATCGATGTTTTTTCCGCCATTCTCTTTTCGTCTTTTTTTGCGTGTCTTTGGTTTTTTTCCCGCGGAACATGGATGGGATTTGGCGACGCAAAGCTCGTGCTCGCGGTCTCTCTTATTCTCGGCTGGTCCGCGTCCCTCGCCGCGTTTCTTTTCTCGTTTTGGATCGGAGGCGCTGCGGGCGGCGTTTTATTGGCGTTCCGCCGCTCGACCATGAAAAGCACGATTCCGTTCGGCCCGTTCATTCTTTTTGGCAGTGTCGTTGCCTATTTTTTCGCCGGATATTTTTTCGAAACATCGCGCTTTTTGGAAGGAATGTACGAAATCTTTTATTATTCGTTTTAATCTATTAGGTATGATTACCCAAGATCGCCTTTCGTGGTTCATTGTGGTCGCGTTCGCTCTTTCGGTTATCTCCGGAGTTCTCGGGGTGTACGAGAGCACAATTGCCGACATTTTGTAGGGCATTCGGCCATGGTCAAAAGGGCTCTTAAAAGAGCTTTTTTGATTCTGCGGGAAGCGGTATAATATGAGCATGAGTTTTTTCATCTTGGGGAAATGCAGGAGATCGGGCGGGTACACGGCAATCGAGCTTATTGTTGTTACTTCGATCATAATTATAATCTCTACAATAGTGCTCCTTGGGTTCGGGGTGCTGAATGATTCGGTTGCGCTCAATCGGTCGAGCCGCGATCTTGCCGTCGTGCTCCGTCGCGCCCAAAACATGGCGCTCGCCGTCACCGGTGTCTCCGCAATAGGAAATGAAGTTCCTCCCGCAGTCGGTATCCAGCTTACACAAGGCGCTTCCACATATCTTTTGTTCGCTGACAGAGCGGGCTCGTTCCGGGATTACAAATACGGAGCGTCCGACGGCGAGTTTATACAGTCGCTCCGGTTTGATAGAAATGTCATAGCGTATCAATTTCTTGATGTGGATGGAGATCCTATTAGCCCGGCGGAAGGCGTCCTTCATATAATTTTTTCCGCGCCCGAAGCTGATCTTCGTATTACCGACGGTAACGGAAACGGCGATCCGGAATGGGCGAAAGTAGACATTATTTTCCGTTCGCCGAGCGGAAAGACAAAGATACTTACGGTCCGTGAGAGCGGACAGATAAGCGTAAAATAGAAAATTCGAAGCACGAAATTCGAAATTCGAGACAAATTCAAAATGATTAAAATCTCAAATCCAAAATCGCTAATTTTCATCATTCGAACATTTGAATTTCGAAAATTGTTTCGGATTTCGATATTCGAATTTCGGATTTCCGGGAATGCCGGTTTTACTCTTCTTGAGACGGTTGTCGCGTTTGCGGTAATCCTCGCCGCGCTCGTGGGCCCGGTGTCGCTCATTACACGAGGCCTCGTTGACGTTTCGTTTGCGAAAAACAAGCTTATCGCGTTAAACCTCGCCCAGGAGGGAATCGAATTCGTGCGCCTTGTGCGCGACAACAATGTTTTATGCGATTATCTCGACGGTGGGGCAGTCGGGAGTATCCCCTGGAATCGCGATTCGAGCGGTTCCGGAGTTATTAGTGATAATCCTCAGCCAAGACGTGCAGATATATATACTTTTGATGCGCTGCCGTGCGGCACAGTGAATTCACCGCGTCTCTCGGGCGGCGCTTCTGCACCCCTTCGGGTTGATGTTGACGGGTTTTATCAATACGGAGGCGTTGGGGGATTTACAACACCGTTTAGGAGGGAAATTACAATCACAATGGTAGACGTGGGAGGGGGCGTCATGGACCGGATGGATGTAATATCGGAGGTGACGTGGGACGAGCGCGGCCGCACGAGAACGGTGACAATGAAGGATGCATTATATAATTGGAGATAGGATGAAAAATTTTCAATTTTCAATTTTCAATTTTCAAAAAAACCAGTCGAAATTTAGTGCGGGGTTCACCATTTTGGAAATGCTTGTCGGGTCAGGTCTTTTTGCGATTCTTGCGCTTTCAGCGGTTTCCATCATGATCTCGGTTACCAAAGCGCAGGCAAAGATTCAGCGGGTCCAAACGGCAATCGATAACGTCCGATTTTCTCTGGAACTCATTACGAAAGAGATACGCGTGGGAACCGTGTATGAATATTATCCCGACTGCAACTTGTCAGGCCCTGCCCAGTCCGGCATTCGTTTTACAACGTCAACCGGCGGGAAGAGGATCTATTACTTTGATACGACAAATAACCGGATTATGCGTTCGAAGACGGCTCTATGTGCTGACGCGGTTCCGTTTACCGCGGAGGATGTTCGCGTTGATCGGTTTCGCGTCCTTTTGCGCGGAATATCTGCCGGGTCCTCCGACGGCCAGCCGTGGGCGACGTTCAACATGAAGGTGACGGTTCTTGACCCAAAAGGAGTATCCGATTTTTCCATGGATCTTCAAACGTCGGTCGTCCAGCGCATTAGGGATTTTCCATAAAAAACGGCTATGACAGTTTTCCAGAACATAGTTTCTCGATTCGACCACGGCAAAAAAACTCGGCATGCGGGCGTTGCGCTTTTGCTCGTTATGTCGATTCTTGCGGCGCTTACATCAATCAGTTTTGCTATGTTTAATATTGCGTTTTCGCAGATTCAGATCGCGGGCGAGCTTTCGGATTCGTTTATAGCGTTTTACGCCGCGGATGAAGGGATTGATCGGACGCTCTACGAAGACCGGGTTCTACCAGCAAATTTGTGTTCCGGCTTTGGATCGCCCTGCTATACAAACGGGAACTCCACGTTTACCACAGTAAACGCGCTTAACGGCGGCTGTTATTATGTGGAGCTTAGTAAGACGGATCGCGGGGGTGGTATAGCGGAAAATACTCTTGAGGTGACCGGGCAGTCCGTGTGCGGTACAGGCGCTTCGCGATTCGTCCGCCGGGCTTTTGAGCTTACGTATACCGGCCCCGCGCCATAACTTTTATGGATAGACGGCATGCAGAAGAACGGATTCTAAAGCTCCGGAAAGAAATTAATTATCATCGGTATCTCTATCACGTTCTTGACACGTCAGAGATTTCCGAGAGTGCATTGGATTCCCTGAAGCACGAGCTCGCTCGTCTTGAGCACGAATTTCCGGAGCTCGTAACCGCTGACTCTCCAACCGAGCGCGTTGCGGGGCGGGTGCTTTCGGGTTTTCAAAAAGTGCGCCACGCGCTCCCCATGATGTCTTTGAGCGATGTTTTTTCCGCGGATGAGCTCAAAGAATGGGAAGACCGCATCCGGAGGCGCGACGACTCGTCAACACCTGCCGATTATTTTGCAGAGCTCAAGATTGACGGATTTGCGATTTCCCTTGTCTATGAAAATGGGGTTCTTCGACGCGCATCGACGCGTGGCGACGGGCGCGAGGGCGAGGACGTAACCGAGAATATAAAAACCATTGATGCCGTTCCCTTGGTGATCGGGGACGCGCGCGCGCTCGGCGCGCGCGCGGGATTAGCGGCAATTTTCGCACAATATCCTCGCGTGAAAAAAGCGCTTGACCGCGTGCCGCGAGTCGTGGAAGTTCGCGGAGAGGTATATATGGCGAAAAAAGTTTTTCAGGCGCTCAATCGCGAGCAGGGAAAAAAGGGATTGCCGGTTTTTGCAAACCCGCGGAATATCGCGGCGGGTTCCGTGCGTCAGCTCGATTCGAAAGTTACCGCCACTCGGCGTCTCGATTTTCTTGCCTACGACATTATCACCGATTGCGGTTTGGTTACGCATGAAGAAGAGCATGCGTTCGCGCGCACCCTCGGTTTTCGGACGGATTCATATGCGAAGCGATGCCGCGATCTTTCGGAGGTTGAGGCCTTTTGGAAACATATTTTTTCGATTCGTGAGCGTCTCCCATTCCTCATTGACGGCATTGTCGTTCAAGTAAATTCCAATGCGGTTTTTAACACGCTCGGCGTTGTCGGTAAAGCCCCGCGGGGCGCGATTGCGTTTAAATTTCCGGGTCGCGAGGCAACAACCGTTGTCGAAGATATTGTGATTCAAGCGGGGAGGACCGGAGTCCTGACACCGGTCGCGCATTTAAAACCCGTTGACGTTGGCGGCGTAACGGTTTCGCGGGCAACGCTTCATAATATGGATGAGATTCGGCGCCTCGACGTCCGCGTTGGAGACACGGTGATTATTCAGCGCGCCGGAGACGTTATTCCGGATGTTCTTCGTGTTCTCAAAAATCTGCGTCCTCGGAGTTCGCGGCCGTTTAAAATGCCAAAAATATTTTGCGGTGAGCCGGTCGTCCGTTCCGCGGGCGAGGTCGCGCATCGAATCGCCGATCCCGAAAAGTGTTTTCTCGTGCGGCGGGAGAAGTTTTACCATTTTGTTTCAAAGGGCGCGTTCGATATTTCCGGCCTTGGCCCGAAGATCGTTGATCGGCTTCTGGAAGAGGGCCTTGTCGAGGATCCGGCGGATCTTTTTTCCCTCACCGAGGGCGATATTGCTCCGCTCGCGCGCTTCGGGGAAAAATCCGCCGAGAATTTAATCCGTGAGATTCAAGAAAAAAAAGAAATCGATCTTCCGCGATTTTTGTACGCCCTCGGGATTTTGCATGTCGGCGAGGAAACCGCAATTGACCTTGCCGAACATTTTGGTACGCTTGAAAAGCTCGCCCGCGCCGAAGCCGATAAACTTCTGACGGTGCCCCAGATAGGCGACATTGTTGCGCGATCGCTATACGGCTGGTTTCGGGATAAGGCAAACAGCGCATTTGTAAAGAAATTGGCGCATGCGGGAGTAAGGCCGAAGCACTTTTCCGTTTCGAGAAAGCCGAAAAAATTCGCGGGCCTTTCATTTGTCCTCACCGGAACTCTTGAATCAATGACGCGCGGCGACGCAAAGCAAAAAATCCGTGAGTTCGGAGGCAACACTTCGGAATCGGTCTCAAAAAAAACAAGTTTTGTCGTCGCGGGGTCCGACCCGGGATCCAAACTGGACGATGCGAAACGCCTCGGCGTCCGAGTGGTAAGCGAAAAAACATTTTTATCAATGATTAGTGAATAATAGTATGGCGCTTTCGGAAAAAGAAGTCATCCGCACAGCAGAATTGGCGCGGATAACGATCAGTGAAGACGAAAAAAAGCGTTTCGGCGATGAGCTTACCGCGATTTTGGATTTTGTCCGCGAGCTTAACGAAGTTGATACCGAGGGTGTTTCTCCAATGACTGGAGGAACGCGAGAGGAAAATGCCCTCCGCCCAGACGAACCGTTATCAGACGCGCTTGAAGGGGCGGGTGCAGATCTTTTGAATGCGGCTCCGGGAAAAAAGAACAGATACATTTCTGTACCGGCTATTTTTGAATAATGGAATACACCATAGAAGATGCGCGTCATAAATTGAGGTCGGGCGAGCTTACTGTCCAGGGGCTTGTCGCGGATTGCATGCTGCGGATTCAAGAACAGGATCCTGAGATCCACGCGTTTTTGGACGTGTATGAAGACGCTCGGAAAGAGGCAAAAGAAAAAGACGCGATCTTGCGGGACGCGCCTCAAGAGTCGCCTTTGTTCGGGAT
>CAZVQM010000042.1:0-5787 GCA_964629265.1 uncultured Candidatus Saccharibacteria bacterium
GCGAATTCCCGATTCACGGAATCGGAAAACTTGTGAAGGTCAACCGAAAAGCCCGCCAAGGCCGAAATCCGGCGACCGGAGCCACCATTCAGATTCCGGCAAAGACCGTCGTCAAATTCCGCGTCGCAAAAGCGGCAAAGGAAGCGGTGCTCTAACCCTTCGGCAAGCTCAGGATTATTTTTCGCTACAATACACAAAGTGCCTCTGCTATCGCGGGGCTTTTGTGTTTTCACCTATCGGGAATAGTATAAGAACATGAAAAAACGAATTCTCTTAACTTTTGGTTTTGCTCTCATTGTTCTTTTTGGACTTTTTTTGTTTTCCCAAAGAGAAGAGATTGAAGATGATCTTCCTCCAGGAAAAGCAACAATTAGTGTTGATGCGCGCAAAATCTCTGGAGAAGTAAATCGCAATCTCTTTGGTACGACAATGTCCGAGCCACGAAGCATAAGTGGCAAGAGAGATGATCTTTCAAATCCCGAACTGACAAAGCTCTTAAATGAGCTTGGTCCGCGGTTTATGAATATATCCAACACTTCCGGCGGTATTCCGTTTTTTCCAGAAGGGACCGGGCCGTATGAGAAACGAATGACTCACGAAGAGATTTTTAACCGTATGAATTTCACTTCAGATCCCGAAGGAAAGATTTTTTATGAAAGAATAAAAGCAGACCCAGCGTTTAGAAAGCCACCTGACTTTAATGTCGATGATACTCTTCAATACTTTGAATCACTCGATGTAAATCCGGGAATTGCTTTTCGTATATCAACGATTTTTATCTCGTTTGGAGGCCAGTCAAAAGGAAAATTAAATCTCGATCCAAAAACCGGATCTGATCTTGTGCATTATTTAAATGACCCCGTGACAACAGAGTTGGGAAAATTGCGAGCTCGAAACGGCCATCCCGCGCCGTATGGCGTGAAGTATTTTGTTTTGGGAAACGAAATGTGGAATGTTGTTTTGGATAGCGGGCTTAGCTACGAACAAGTTATTTCTCAACATATTGCGTTTGCAAAAGCAATGAAGGTAGCTGATCCAACAATTAAAATCGGTTTTAATCTCACTGATGATTCATTGCCGCATGAATTCTTTAAGCCGGGCTTTCTTGAAGAGAAACGGACAAAAAAAGTGCTTGAATTCAACGATCGAATTCTTTCTGGAATCAAAGGGTATTTTGATTTTGTGACGTATCACATTTATGCCGATATTGGAACAGAGGGAGAAGCATTGGATCCATCAGTACTTACTCCTGGTGAGTGGAAGCTCGTGATGGCACAAACCCATTTTTATGATCAATACAAAGGATATGAGCAGAGAGTTGAGATCGCAAAAAAATATAATCCGAATGTGGAAATAATTAGTGATGAATATTCCGGACCGCTTGCAAATCTCGGAGGTGCGCTTTTTACGGCTGATCACGTCATTCATTTACTTGAAAAAAACTATGACGGATACGGCGGGTATTGGAATAGTGGAATGTTTGAGCCATTCACGCGCTTCGGTCTTATTCAGGTTCCTGACGAATCGCATTCGGAATATTTCGTACGTCCCGCATTTTATACGCTCCAGCTTTTTAATAAATATTTCGGGGACAGGATAGTTGAGACAAAAGTTTCTTCTGATACATATGACCTTGCCAATACCGAAACACTTCATCTTACATTTCCGCGAGAGAAAATTCCGAGTATAAAAGCACTCGCATCAGTATCAGGAAATTCCTTATCGTTGTTTGTTTTAAACCGCGTGACCAACCAAGACGTTGAATCAACAATTGATATTCAAGGATTTTCTCCAGTAGGGAAGGGAATTGTATATACACTTGATGGTCCATCGCTTAATGCGACAAATGAAGAAAACCCAGATACTGTAAAAATTCAAGAATCAGTACTCACCGGACCATTGTCAAAATTCACCTATACGTTAAAAAAGCGCTCTCTTACAGTTTTTGAGTTTAAAAAATAAGTGCCTTTTTAGGTCCATTTTCCGGCTTTTTAAACGGCTCACTCCGTGAGCCGTTTAAAATTTGTCATAAAATATGGGAAATAGTGACGGGTTTGACTTTTGAGTAAAATAATGATATAGTAATTTTAATGATTTCCTCTGAAAAGAAGAAAGTTTTTGTTGGCATGAGTGGGGGTGTTGATTCTTCTGTTACTGCTGCTCTCTTAAAAGAGCAGGGTTTTGACGTAACTGGAGTTCATATAAAAATGTGGTCGGATCCCGAAATCCCGTGCAATTTCAAGGAGGATCGCGAGGACGCGATTCGCGTTGCCGCGCATTTGGGAATTCCCTTTGAGACATGGGATTTTACGAAAGAATATCGAGAGGGGGTTGTCGAGTATTTGATTCGTGAATATGCGGCTGGGCGGACCCCAAACCCGGATGTTATGTGTAATCGCCATATCAAGTTCGGCGCGTTTTTGGAGCGCGCGCTCGAGCGCGGAGCGGATGCGGTCGCGACAGGACACTACGTCCGGCTCGAGCCGGAATTTCCAATTATCAATTCTCAATTTTCAAAATACTCAAAAAGCATTGAAAATTCATTGGAAATTGTAAATTGTAAATTGAAAATTGCGAAAGATATGAACAAGGATCAATCCTATTTTCTCTGGGTTCTTACGCAAGAACAGCTTAAACATTCTCTTTTCCCGATTGGCGAATATGCAAAGCCAGGAGTGCGAGCGCTCGCAAAAAAATTCGGCTTGCCCACCGCCGAAAAAGAAGAATCCCAAGGGATTTGTTTTATCGGGGAAATCGACCTCAATCAATTTCTCAAAAAATACATTCCGGTTTCGCGCGGACGCGTTTTGACTACGTCAGGAAAAGACGTTGGCGAGCACGAGGGTCTTCAATTCTATACGATCGGCCAGCGCGAGGGCTTGGGAATCGGTGGGGGGATTCCCTACTACGTCGCGTCAAAGGATTTTTTGACAAACACGCTTGTGGTTGCCGAGGGGCCGTATGATGAAGTGCTCTTTCAGCAGGAAGCGTTGGTTACTGACGTGAATTGGATTTCGGGGCAAGCGCCAGAATTGCCGTTTCAGTGTGAAGCGAGAATCAGGTATAGGCAGCCGTTGCAATCCTGCTGGATTGAAAAATCCGAAATCCGAAATCCGAAATCCGAAACTATCAATGTCCGATTCACGACGCCCCAGCGCGCGGTGACCCCGGGCCAGTCGATTGTCTTTTACGCGGGAGAAGAAATGATCGGAGGGGGGATTATCCACGCACCAGAAGACCACGGGTTTACCCGTGGATGAATGGTCTTCGGTGCGGGATTCCGCTCCACGGGCAAGCCCGCAGGGCTTGACCGTAACAGAGAGATACCACGGGCTTGCCCGTGGAGCTTCATTTCCTGAATCCATTTTTCTTGTAAAAAAGAAGTTTTTTTGGTATGGTGTTTTTAGTTTTTTCACTTGAAGGGGGACGCGATGGGTCTTGTAAAACGGAATGGCAAACAGTGGTTTCGCGAGGAGCTTTTTGACGGCGTTGCGCTTGAATACGGAGTAAATAAAGTTCTTGTTGCGAAGGAGACGCGCGACAGAAAAGGCAAGCGCCTTCACAGCTTGAATATCCTTGCGACGCAAGCGTTCGGGAATGCGCTTACGCTCGACGACGCAACACAAACGACTGAAGGAGACGAGGCGTATTATCATGAAGTTCTTCATTGCGCGGCGAATTCCTGCGCGCGTCCGCCGAAAAATATTTTGCTCATCGGATGCGACGGAGGGATGCTGCGCGAGGCGCTCAAGCATAATCCTCGGCATGTTGACGCAGTTGACATTGATCAGAAGGTCATTGATCTTGTGAAGAAGCATATTCCTTCGATTCCCGCTGACGCGTGGAATGATGCGCGGGTGCGTCTCACGATTGCAGATGGTGCAAGATTCGCTCAAAGAGCGCGTCGGCGAAAAAAGCGCTATGACCTCATTGTAGTTGATTCGCCCGACCCCAAGGGTCCCGCGGTTTCGCTTTTTAAGACAACATTCTATCTTGACCTTTCGAAGATTCTCGCGCAGGGCGGCGTCTTGATCCGCCAAACCGGGTCAAGCATTCTTCAGCCGGACGAAATGCCTTCGAATTATCGGCAAATGCGGGAAATATTCTCGAAGGGCGATGTACAGGTGTTTACGACGTCTGTTGCGACTTACATCGGCGGCTACTTCACGTTTGTTGCAGCATCCCACGAGCCCGGGCGGTTCAAGAAGGCACTTCGAACGCTTGATCAGCGCGCAAAAAAGCTTCCGCTTGATTCATTTCGCTGGTATTCGCCTGCGATGCATCGGGCGTCGATGGCGCTTCCCGCAGAACTTGAGCGCACGCTCGCGATGAGCGAATACGGACGCTCGATTTCTTTGGATCTTTTCGGGTGCGATCACGCGCGTATCAGCTCGGCCGATGAGATCAAGCGGTTTGCCCGCGAGATATGCCGCGTCATTGACATGAAGCCCTTTGGCGAGCCCTTGGTTCCTGACTTTGGCCACGCAAAATCTCGCACCGCGGGGCCGTCTTTGGTCCAGCTCATTGAGACAAGCGCTATCACCGCGCATTTCTCGCCCCATTGGCGGACGCTACACCTTGACATTTTTACGTGTTCAACTCTCGAGGCGTTTAAGGCGGTTGAATTTTCTGCCCGGTTTTTCGGAGCAGAGCGCGCTGATTGGGAGCTTCGGATTCGCGGACGAATTTCGCGCGACATGCCAGAGGAACACAGTGAGTATCGAACGGAGAGGATTGGTTCCGAATACGCTACGACGCGCTACCCGTATGGGCTTCGAAAGAGGTCAAAAAAGCGCCACAAAGCGTAGTGGAGAGAATCAAGGATTTTAACGGCTCAACGGGGTGAGCCGTTGAGCCGTTAAAAAATTAGAGCATGTTCTTATATCTCGGCGGCTTTTGCAAGCCGCTTTTCTTATTGCTTTTTTCTCGCTCTGGTATATATAATTGCCGGTACAGTTCTTTCACAGGGAGGATATCATGCGGCGAGGAAGAAGAATTCCGCCCGTTGTTGATTCAGATAGCGATTTCACAACCCTAGGCGGTTCGATTAGCGACGGGGATGAAAGTCCTTTTCTTGCGCCTCGCGGCGAGGAAAAAATCGCGGGAGAAAACGGGAATGGTCTTGATAGGGAGACCATTCATGACCGCTTGCCAACAGATGGGACAGCGAACGCCATCGGAATGTACTTCAGGGAGATAGGGAAAGTTGACCTTCTTACGAAGGAAGATGAAATCCACTTTGGGCAAGCCATTGATGTTGCTTTTGCGGCAATTGTCCGCGAGATTGTGTTTTTCCCGGTTTTTCAGTCAGCCATTAAGTCATTTCGCGTTGATTCGAAGAGTAATCCCTATCGAGGCCCAGGTGAGGAGATATTTATTTCTTCTGATGGTTCGGAAATTAGGCAGAAGCCGACTGTTCGGCAGGCGCAAGACATTCTTGAAAAGGTCATTCGCCTTTTTGGTCAGCCGACTAACGGGGGAAGGAACAATGGCGGGTTTTGCATGGTTCCGAAACGCGGCGAAGCAATAGTCGAACTTCTTCTTTTGTATCGCTTCAATCGAAGGATTCTGAAGAAGATTGCGGATGAAATCGTCGCTGGCACTTCAGATATTCGGAAGCTCAACGATTCTCATTGCTGCCAGAATGGCCATAACGGCAGTAAAATGAAGTTTGCCATGCCGGCTCGAGAAATCCTTCGGCGTCGAAACCGCATTCACGAGGCCCTCGCATCAATGAGGGCGCTTGAAAAGGAATTTACCGATGCAAATCTGCGGCTTGTCGCTTCA
>CAZVQM010000043.1:0-5712 GCA_964629265.1 uncultured Candidatus Saccharibacteria bacterium
CACATAGGGACCTGGACCGCCAGTACCATCCTGAAAGTCCGCCGGGGCGTGCGCCAGATGCCAGCGGTAGTAATCAATGCCGGCCTCCGCGATCTGAAGCGCCTCTTCACGGCTATATGCTTGGCGAGACGCTTTGATATTGAGCGCGGTCCAACCCACTAAACCGCTAAAAAGATAGACGGCGATCGATCCAAACACAATAACCTGAATCAATATCTGACCTCGTTTCGATCGCACAAACTCCCTTATTTGATTTACGATGCGGCGGAGCGTCATAAATTGTCTTTGAGATTTCTCATGGAAATTTGCGTTGTGAGCGTGATGGGATTGGGCGGCGCAAGCGGATTGCGATCAACTACAATCGTTATTTTCACAAGGCGAACCGCAGATACGTCAACGGGCTCTGCGAGCGGCTGGGTAGTGCCGTCATAGGCAGTATCATAGTAGCTGAATAGTGCGGTTGCACCGTTTGCAATATCACGCACCACATCGCTTATGGTTTCGCTCGCAGGATTATAGGTAAGGGGATCGCCCGCGGGCTTTGTGACTCCTTTCTTGAGAACGGTGCCGTCGAGAAAATATCGAATGCGCTCTTTGAACGAATCGTCGTCAATGTTAGAGTAAAAAATAAATGATGAAGTCGATGTCTCTGCGAGGGCGTATGCGCCAATGCTTGAGGGAGAGGCGGCGCGTATTTCGGCGCTCATGACCTTGAGGGCGCGCCGCACCTCCTCCTGCGAGACGATACTCTGCGAAAAAATCCTGTTGAGTGAGAAGACGTCTTTTTGAAACGTAAAGATCGCAATGCCAACGAGTGCCAGAATAGATATCGCCACCACCGCTTCAATAATGGAGAAGCCCGAATCACGCGTATCCTGTTTTTTGCGAAATAACTTTACCATAATATCAGGGTGATAAAGTTACCTCCGCCTGCTGCCACAGAGAAGAAACATTTACGGTATCGGTGAATACCTGATACCCGGATTTTGAAACAGTGACCGTATAGTCGCCGATTCCTAATCCTGTGAAAAGTAATTGCCCCGGCGGCACGCAAGAGGAGGTAAACGTAAACGAAATATCGGAGATGGTCGGCGTCCATGTTGTGCTCGCGGTCTGGAGAAAAACCTTGTAGCGCAGATATCGGTCTCCGTTATGAAGCAAGTTGATATTTTGATTCGCAAGAGTGTAGTACGTATCAACGCCCCCGTCGGGACCCAAAAAATTCCATGTCGTTGTATCGTTATTCGTTGCAATCTGGAATCGAACATTATCAGCGCCTGTTTCGGGTGGTTGTGACTGCGGCTGCCAGAGGATTTGATGGAAATTGCTCGCAGAACCCGTATCAAACGTGGAAGAAATCAGATACCCAGACATTGCGTACTCGTCAAATGTTTTTCTCAGACGGAGCTCGCCTGAGGGATTGTTGATTTCGATATTCCCGTCAGAACTAAAATACCGCGCGGTGTCGATATACTCCTCTTGTCCGGATCCGCCCGACCAATCGGTCTGGCGAATAAAGCCACGACCCGTAATCACTGTTTCATCGTATCCCCCGGGCCCTTCAAGCCGCACGGAGGCGTCAGAAAGCGGAAGCTGGGTGGAGGCGTCTTTGACAGTAATAAGAATGCTTCTCGGATTCTTAGGCACCACAATCAGTTTGGAATCCTGATTGGCGTTTGGATTCAGTGTTATAGGCGCCAGCGGAACAGTTCCCGCAAGATCATAAACGCCGTCGGTAAGCGCGAGATTGTACGTATCCCATTCAATGCTGGAAATGGTTTTTCTGCCAGTGCTATCTGTGACGTGAGATGTGCTGTATTTAAAAACATCCGGGCTTGTTCCGATAAGTTTTGAACCCGCAAGAGAAAAATCTATGGATGGCGCGATATTGCACGTCTCGCTTACGCTTGAGACGTCGAGCGTGCTCGTGCGGTCGATCGCAAAACTCAACTGCGTCAAGAGCTGGGTGGCAACCGTTGCGTGGGGCTTTACTGGATTTGGATTTTCGGGAGCGCCGGTCGGGTATGTCGCATCAGTGGAATACCCGGGCTTTGACACGTTGATTTCGTACACCTCTGTTCCCGGAGGCGCGTCAACGATTTGAAGCATGCCGTCGTTATTTGTTGTGTCGTCAATGACAAACGCGGGACTCGCCTGATTATTTTCAATATGCACGTCAGCGCCCGGAACCGGCTGCCCGACCGCGTCAAAAACCTGGACAAAGAGAGCGCCGTTCGTTGACGCGGTCTCAAGCGCCCGGGGAGCCACAAAAGTCGTAAATTGAAGCGGCAGGAAGTTCCGACACAAAGCGCACGAGATTTCTATTTCAATGAGTTTATAGTCAGCGGGCGAAAGATCATTCGGACTTCCTCCAATGGTTCCGTCAAACGGATCGTCAATATTGCGGACAACGGTCTCTACTGTGAATTCTGCTCCGTCGCGAACAAGGGTCTGCGTACGCGGAATTTTGCCTGAAGGAAATCCGCCGACGATTCCGACGTCCGCATAGGAAAGATTTCGCGCTATTTCGAACTCCTCGTTTGCGAGCGCCGTTGCGGCGATTTTCACGCGGGAGTTGCGAATCGCGCTCATGGTTACGCTGTATGCCTGATACACGCTCGCGGCAATAATCATAAATACCGCTACTCCGACGAGCGACTCTACGAGCGTAACTCCCTTTTGATAGTAGACCGGCGTGCGCATATACAAGACACCTCCATCGAGCTCAGCTCGATTCCATCCTACCAAAAACCGCCCTTTTATGGAACGGTTTTTTACGCAAGCGCGCGAACCTCTTTTACTCCTTGAACTCTTGATTTAAGAATTTCTTCAATTCCCGCCTTCAGGGTAATCTCTGATAGGGGACACCCATGGCACATGCCAAGCATTTTCACGTAGACAACGCCCTTTTCAAAGCGCACAAATTCAATATCGCCCATGTGGCGCGCGAGCGCGGGCCGTACTTCTTCAAGCGTTTTTTTGATTTCCTCTTCCATTCGGGTTACGGATATATTTGATTCCCTTCGGTGTCAAACACGATAATCGCGCGCGTGGGGCAGGACTGCGCCGCAAGAAGGATTGTTTCGTCGTCCGCTCCGGCATCATTATAGACAACTGCTTTATTTTCGGAATCAAGCTCAAAAACCCCGGGCGCTATTGCGACGCATGACGCCGCGCCAATGCACAAATTTCGGTCAATGACGATTTTTCCTATCTTCGCGGACTTTTTTTCGCCCGTAGGAACCTCGGAGATATTTTTATCTTTGTTTTCATCCATGCGTATACTCTATACTACAACGCTTTTTGCACTACCTCAAGTGCGAGGGTTCCGCATTTGAGGCGCCCGGGCGTCAAGGGAATTTTGAGAAGCGAAAGGGGAGTATCCGGCCCGAACGCGTGAATATCTTTGACTGCACGCCCTTTGATAAAAGCAAGAAACAGGGACGCCGATGCCGTACTAATTACGCATCCGATATTTTTAAATGACACTTCTTCCACAATGCCATTTTCTATCTTGAGACGAACAATTATCGAGTCCCCGCATACGGGATTTGCGGCTTTTGCCTGGTGCGTAAAATCATCCCTCAGCCCGTGATTGCGGGGCGCGCGGTATTCGTCGAGAATTCGATCTTGATACAAAAAATCTTCCATTGCTATTTGTAAACCCCGTTACAAGGTGCTCGCGAGCATACGTTCGGGACATCTCATCCCGTGATTCGGAAACATTGATTCGTCTGTGGGCTCACGCCCGTGACTTTCTTGTAACGGGGTAAAGAATTCGAATCGCGTTTTCGACCCCGCGAACAAGCTCTTTGACATCTCTTGGCGTGTTATAGACCCATACGCTTGCGCGCGCGAGCGCAGGAACTCCGAGAAATTCCATGAGAGGCATTGCGCAATGGTGCCCCGCGCGTATTGAAACGCCGTCGCGCGAAAGAACGGTTGCAAGGTCATGCGGATGGATGCCGTCTATCGAGAAACTCACGACGCCGCCCCGCTTTTCAGGATCTTTAGGGCCGTACACGCGAACGCCCGGCATTTGGCAAAGCGAATCAACGATCGCAGTAGTCAATCCGCGATCAATCTTTTGAATTGCGTCGTATCCCACGCCTTCTATATATTCAAGCGCGGCCGCGAGCCCAATTGCACCCTCGACATTCGGAGTCCCTGCTTCGAATCTGGCGGGAATATCTTCCCATCTCGATTTCTCGATAAAAACCTCCTGAATCATCCCGCCGCCACGCATAAACGGCTCGAGCGACTCGAAAATTTCCTTCCGGCCGTACAAAACCCCGATTCCCATGGGAGCGCCGATCTTGTGTCCGGAAAACGCAAAAAAATCCGCGTTGATCCTTTGAACATCAATCGACATATGCGCTATACTTTGCGCGCCGTCAACAACGAAAAGAATGTTGTTTTTGCGAAATAATGTGCCCATTTCTTCAATTTGGTTTATTGTGCCAAAAACATGTGAGACGTGCGAAAAAGCGGCGAGACGAGTATTTTTTGTGAGCGCTTCTTCAATCGATGAAAGAGAGATTTCTCCATTCTCATCAGGGTCAACAATATCGAGCATGATACCCTTTTCATCTCTTAGCATCTGCCACGGAAGGAAATTCGAATGGTGTTCCGCACGGGAAAGAATTATTCTGTCTCCTTTTTTAAAAAACGATTTTCCCAGAGAATAGGCAAGAAGATTTATTGACTCGGTTGTATTCCGGGTAAAAACAATTTCTTCCGGCGCGCGCGCGTTCAAAAACCGCGCAACAGAAACGCGCGCGCCTTCGTATTTTTCGGTCGCCTCTTCCGACAAAGAGTAAATCCCCCGATGCACGTTTGCGCGCGCCGACTCTTGAAATTCTTTTACCGCGGCCACAACAACGTCAGGCATTTGTGCGGTTGCCGCAGAATCCAAATACACGAGCGGTCTCCCTTTTTCCTCCCAAAAAGAAAAAATTGGAAAATCTTTTTTATATTTTAATTCGGCGTTCATGCGTATACGTCCTCTTGAAAATACATACTTCGCTCCTTGTTCGGCAAAAAACGACCAAGCTCGCGGAAAAACGAACCGAGGAGTATTGCTTGGGCATCACCGTGTCCGATACCGCGCGTACCCAAATAAAACATATCGCGCTCATCCAATTTTCCGACGCTCGACCCGTGCGATGCTTTTACTTCGTTTGTTTCGATTTCAAGATACGGATAAATTTCTCCGCGCGCGGCAGGGGACAAGAGAAGCGCTTTTCCCAGAAAATAGGTATCCGCACCTTTCCCTTGTTCGGTCACGTGAAGCATTCCTTTGAGAACGAAACGCGACTCATCAAAGAGCGCCGCTTTTGCAATAACGCGGCCGTATGTTTCGGCTGCGTCGTGAAGAAATGTGATATTTATTTCCGTATTCATTTTTTCCCTCCCGATACACGCGAGCGAAAATATCGCGCGGGATTTTGGAGCGTCGAGGTGAATTTTCAAATCGACCCGCTCTGGAATTTTCTCGACAAAAACTATATTCCAACGAATGTTCTCTCCATTTTCTCGGAGAGTAATGTCTTCTTTCCATACCGGAGAAAGATCCTTTGAAAAAATTGTTTTTTCTTTGAGTTCCATTTTTATTTGTTACCCGACAGATCCCTCCATCTGAAGCTCAATAAGGCGACTCATTTCAACCGCGTAGTCCATGGGAAGGGTTTTTACGAGCGGCTCAAAAAATCC
>CAZVQM010000044.1:0-5711 GCA_964629265.1 uncultured Candidatus Saccharibacteria bacterium
CGGAAGTCAAAAACGTCATCGACAAAGCAAAGCGGCTCGAAGGGTGTGTGCGCCATATCTCGGTCCACGCGGCCGGAGTCGTGATTACTCCCGACCCCCTCATCGAATACGTTCCCCTTCAATTCGATCCTAAGGGCGGAAAAATTATCACGCAATACGACATGCACGCGGTCGACGACGTAGGACTTCTTAAATTCGACTTTCTCGGAATCCGGAACCTTTCGATCCTCGGGGACGCGGTCCGCCTCGTAAAAGAGCACCAAAACGCAGACGTCGACATAGAAAAAATCCCGCTGGACGACAAAAAAACATTCAATCTTTTGACGCGCGGGGAAACCATGGGCCTTTTCCAGCTCGGAGGATCGGGAATGACGAAATATTTAAAAGACCTGAAACCAAGCTCGATACACGATATAAACGCCATGGTCGCGCTTTACCGTCCAGGACCGATTGAATCCATTCCCGCCTACATTGCGCGGAAACACAACCCAGAGCTTGTGCGCTATCTTGACCCGAGAATGAAAGACATCCTCGACCAATCGCACGGCGTCATCACCTACCAGGACGACGTCCTGCTGATCGCGATAAAGATTGCGGGATATTCATGGCTCGAAGCGGATAAACTCCGGAAGGCCATGGGGAAAAAAATTCCTGCGGAAATGCGCGCCCAAAAAGAAAAATTTATCAAAGGATCTATTGAAAACGGCTTATCGGCCTCGAAAGCGGAGGAACTCTGGAGATTGATCGAACCCTTTGCGGCGTACGGTTTCAATAAGGCGCACGCGGCAAGCTATGGCCGCGTCGCGTACCAGACCGCGTATATGAAAGCGAATTTTCCGGGAGAATACATGACCGCGGTCCTCACGGCGGACTCCGGTGACATCGAAAAAATAGCGGAGATCATAGATGAAGCAAAACGCATGGGAATTCCAGTTCTTCCGCCGGACGTAAATGAATCCTATGCGCAATTTACGCTTATCAAAGGATCTGATGACGCATCTGATACGATTCGGTTTGGTCTTGAGTCGGTGAAAAACGTCGGAACCAATATAGTCCAAGCGATCATAGAGGCGCGGGAACAACGCGGGAAATTCTCGTCAATCGCGGATTTTGCGGAACGTGTTCATCACAAGGACTTCAACAAAAAATCAATGGAATCCTTGATCAAATGCGGAGCGTTCGACCGCCTCGGCGAGAGAAACGAGCTTCTTTCCAATCTCGACACAATCCTCGAATACAACCGCGAATCACAAAAGGCATCACGCGGAGGACAGGACTCCCTATTCTTACTGTCTCCGGAAATAAAAATGACGGGTTTCCAGCTAAAACGCGCGGATCCTACCCCGAAGCGCGAACGGCTCCAATGGGAAAAGGAGCTTTTGGGGCTCTATGTCACCGAACATCCGCTCACGGAATACGCAACGCGCCTCGCCGAAAACCACGCGCTTCCCCTTCGGGAATTAAACGGCGCTCTCCGGAATAAAATAATTACGGTCGCGGGGCTTATAAACGGGATTCAAAGAATCACCACAAAGTCCGGAGAGCCGATGCTTTTTGTGACGCTCGAGGATCTCACGACGCGGACCGAAATTCTCGTGTTCCCGAAGATCCTCACAAAAAACCCCACGGTCTGGCAGGAAGAAAAAATCATCATGGTGCGCGGGCGGCTCTCCGATAGGGACGGATCAATGAAAATTCTCTGCGAGGAAGCAATGGAGATTGCCTAAATCCCTTGTTTTTCTTCGCATTCTTCGTATACTAAACAAAAGGCCGAGCTCGTGCGCTCGGCAATGAACTCGCCCCTGGTTATATGACAACGCAAACCAACGAAATACCAATGAGTGAAAAAATCCGCCATTCGCTCGCTCACATTCTAGCGATGGCTGTTTTGAAAAAATTCCCCAAGACGAAGCTTGGCATCGGCCCCGTCATTGAAAACGGATTTTATTACGATTTCTCCCTCCCCTCTCCGATTGCCGAAAAAGATCTTCCCGAACTTGAAGAATCAATGAAATCAATCATCCGCGGGAATCTCGATTTCGCGGGCGAAAATTCTACACCAGCAAAAGCAAGAAAACTTTTCGCGGACCAACCGTTCAAACTCGAACTCATAAAGGACTTTGTAAAAGAAAAAAGGGAACTTCGCGTCTATCGAACCGGAGGCGATTTTTTCGACTTGTGCCGCGGAGGACACGTGAAAAGCACGTCGGAAATTCCCCCGGACGCTTTTAAACTCGTATCGGTTGCCGGCGCCTACTGGAAAGGCAGCGAAAAAAATCCGATGCTTACGCGGATTTATGCCTCTGCGTTTGAAACGAAAAACGAACTTGAGAAACACCTCGCACTTCTCGAAGAGGCAAAAAAGCGAGACCATAAACGCCTTGGCCAGGAGCTTGACCTATTCACGTTTTCCGACCTCGTCGGGCCCGGACTCCCATTATGGACGCCGAAAGGGACAATACTCCGAAACATCCTAGATGATTTTGTCTGGAAATTGAGAAAAGAACGTGGGTACCAACAAGTTGATATTCCTCACATCACAAAAAAAGATCTCTTCGAAAAAAGCGGCCATTGGGACAAATTCAAAAATGAACTTTTCAAAATAGAAACCCGGGAAGGACACATACTCGCGATGAAGCCCATGAATTGCCCTCACCACACGCAAATTTTCGCGCGCCGCCTCTGGAGCTATCGCGATATGCCGCAACGCTACGCCTCAACCACAAAGGTCTATCGCGACGAGCAGACGGGCGAGCTCGCGGGCCTTTCGCGGGTGCGCGCAATCACGCAGGATGATGCGCATGTGTTCTGCCGCCAGAGCCAGGCAAAAGAAGAAATCTTAAAGATATGGGATATAGTACACGAATTTTACGGCAAAGCGGGGTTTTCGCTCCGCACGCGTCTTTCTTTATCCGATCCGGAAAATCTGAAAGCGTATTTGGGTTCCCGCGAGGTGTGGAATAAAGCGGAAGAGATGCTCCGCACAATTCTGAAAGAGAAAAACTCCAATGCGTTCGAGGCGCCCGGAGAAGCGGCGTTTTACGGACCGAAAATCGACTTTCTTGCGTCCGACTCCCTGGGCCGCGAATGGCAGGTTGCAACAATACAGCTCGATATGAACCTCCCCGAGCGATTCGACCTTTCATGCGTAAACGAAAAAGGCGAACGAGAACGAATCGTCATGATACACGCCGCGATCATGGGCTCGATCGAGCGCTATCTTTCGATCTTGATCGAACACTTTGCGGGCGCGTTTCCCTTCTGGCTTGCGCCAACGCAAATTCTAATCGCAACCGTAAACGACTCGGTACAATCGTATACCGAAGAAATAGAAAAGCGCCTTGAGGCCAAAGGCGTGCGTGTCGAGCTTGACCTGCGCAACGAAACCATTGGGAAAAAAATCCGGGAGGGCGAACTGCAAAAAATTCCCTACCTACTCATCATTGGTCCCCGCGAAGTAGAATCCAAGACAATCGCGGTCCGGGAGCGCGGAAAGGGCGACCGAGGTGCCGCCACGCTCGAAGAATTCCTTGATTCAATAAAAAGCAAATAAAAAAAAGCCGCTCCGTTGGAGCGGATCGTAGAAATGTTATGCCGGTACTGCTATCGAATGCTGATACTGAAAATGCGTAGGGAACTCATCTGGAATCGGTACAGAAAGCAGTTTGAGAAACATGAGTAATCCGACTACTTGAGGGTATCCGCCGTCGAATGTCGCACATACTTCTCCCGGACTTCCCGGATAGACAATAACGCCGGATTCCAGAACCAATAGCGTAGAGAACGATCGCCGGATAGATACCTTTCCGGTCGTCGCGTCAATGATAACCGCATCTTTGACAGGACGCTCTTTTGCCCCGAGGCGTATCAATTCGCCCCTCAACCACGCATTCTCGATTCTCTCGACAACTACCTTCATGCAGTACCTCCCCACGTGAACTATCCAAATAGTAAAAAAAAACGACTACCGGTGTCAAACGCAGTCATTGCCGTTGTCGGACCCACCGCATCGGGAAAATCCGACCTCGCGGTTGAGATCGCGAAAAAATTCAAAGGAGAAATCATCTCCGCGGACTCGCGGCAAATTTACAAAGGCCTTAACATCGGCACAGGGAAAATTAAAGGCCGTTGGGTTTCAAAAAACGGGAAAAAAATATTTCTCTATAAAGGCGTTCCCCATTACCTCATTGATGAAATCAGCCCAAAAAAAGATTCGAGCGCCGGAGAATTTAAGAAACGAGCCGAAGAAATCATAGACGATATCCGCGCCCGGGGACTCCTGCCTATTGTCGTCGGCGGAACAAACTTTTGGATTGACGCGCTTTTACGGGGAACGATACTCCCCGACGTCTCACCGAATAAAAAACTCCGCAGAGCGCTCGAAAGAAAAAACGCAGCCGACCTTTTCCGAATGCTTAAAAAACTCGATCCAAGGCGGGCAAAATCCATAGACCCGAAAAACCCCCGCCGTCTCGTGCGGGCGATAGAAATCGCGCGTGCCCTCGGCCGCGTGCCGAGAGCAAAAAAAGCCCTTACATACCGCACGTTTTGGATAGGAATTGGCCTTCCAACAAGCGTTTTGAAAGCGAATCTGAAAAAGCGAACTGCACGCATGATCGTGCAGGGACTTCTTACGGAAACAAAATCTCTTGCCGCAAAGCAGATTTCCAAAAAGCGGCTCCGCACGCTCGGCTTTGAATATGCGCTTTCTCTCGATGTGATGCAGGGTAAACTCGAAAAGAAAAAATTTGCTTCCGCCCTTGCGGCGCGCGATCTGCGCTACGCAAAAAAACAGCTTGCGTGGCTTAAAAAAAATCCCGATATCCGCTGGGTTAAAATAAAAGACGATGCACTTCGCGCCGTCCGCGCGTTTCTTAAATCGTAGAATCACTCAACCGTTTTCCCGTTCCAGCGATACGACGTAAAATAGAGCTTCACCGATTTTTTTATTTTCATTTCGTAGAGCCAGTCGTCAAGCGTGCGGCCGCGGGATTGGAGCGCTCCCGCAAGAGCATTGCGCCGCGCTTGCGGCGCCAGAATAAGCGCCTTATATTCATCGAGACTTACGCCATAGACGTCTCTCGCGATTTCTTTCGGGTCGCGCACGCTCGCGCGCATGATTTTTTGGACTTCTTCACTCGTAAACGACCCGAACCCGTCAATAAAATTACTCCCTTCTTCCGAAATAATCTTGTCTTCTATTATATAAGTGAGAGTATTGCGACGAATATCGCTCTGTATCCGCGCATTCTCCGGAAGAGAAAAATCAAGAGGCGATTCCCCTCCGAGAGCACGATCCGCATTGGTGAATTTCTCCGCGGCGTCTATCATCCGTTCCCACGTCCGCATCCATACGGGCGAGCCGTCGACAACAGCAACTGGGTAGAGCCGCGTTCCGTACGCAAACGCGGCTGATGCAAAAAAAAGCGCTATGAGGGCGACAGCCGCATACCGGATCGCGTGAAAGAATGCCGCAATAATCGTTGACATGGCACTATTATGAGGTCATACTATTTAAAAAATGCTTTCAAAGCGTCCCACACCCGAGCCCACAGCGAAGGATTCTCGCCGGCCTTTGTTTCGGCAGACCGCTCATCGGACAAAATAACTACGACTTTTTCTCCCGGGCGCTTCAAGTTGAACCGCTCCTTTGCCTCACGCTCTATCGCCGCCGTATTGTCAAATTTCTGAAGTTCCTCGCCGAGCGCATT